>NZ_JBHIOG010000087.1:0-2346 GCF_042195435.1 Bartonella sp. CL162QHHD | reverse complement strand
TAAATCAACATCTACACCTAATGCAGCCGCATGTTTGAGACAAAGATTAAGACGTATCAATGCTGTTCGAGCAATTACAGCTTTTGTATGCCAAATGGGAGAAAGGGTATTGCGTATCTCAGTTTGTGTAATCTCAGAAACCGGCAGACAANAAATGGGAGAAAGGGTATTGCGTATCTCAGTTTGTGTAATCTCAGAAACCGGCAGACAACCTAATTTAGGGAGAATATGAAGGCGTAAAGGTGTAAACCATTTACCATTTTTACCATCACCTTTTAATTCAGCTTTACGACTTTCAAAAGCATCCACGGCAATATCTTTTAAATAATGGAGATTGCTTATTGCTTCACGCTTTTGTTTATTGCGTTCTTTAATGGGGTCACGACCCTCACGTAAAACCGAACGCCACCCAGTTGCCAATTCACGGGCTTGTTTTAAAGAGACATCTCGCAACGCTCCCAATCCCATTTCACGACGACGACCATGAATGGTATAACGATAAATCCATTGAGCACCTCCATCTTTACGCTTATGAAGAAGCAAGCCGGCACCATCATTATATTTGCCAGCCCCCAATGTTGCGACAGATCTTGTATTAAGACGGTTCATAAGAGCCATTTTTTAATCCTTTCTTATACAAATTTGATCCACACACTCATCCCACTTGTTATGTGCAAATGAGTGGTTTTGATTGATTCAAGATAAACAGATTTGAAATGAGAGAATCTTCCGTTATTCGGGATTCTAACTCAATATGAATAACGCTAAATTATCATTATAAATCAATATCTTGTATCGGTAATGCCGTCCCCTTATAATGGTTTGAACTTCATTGAGTTCACCACTTTGAATAAAGGGACGCGTGCCATAAAAGACAACGCTTTGTTGTTCCTCTTTGCCGCGAGATCTGTCAATTGCAAAGGGTAAACCACTTTCATGCTTCATATTAAAACCTCAATAAAATCTTGAATTGTTCGCGAACATCGGCACGCAAAGGAATATTGATGGGCGTTTTGAGTATCTCGACACCGCCATTTAGTTCATTGGCGTCACACCAAAGCTTGCCCAGGGGGATATCAAGGGGGACATCTTGTTTGGGAATGCCGTGAACGAGAATGGAAACAAAAGCTGCTTGTTTCCCGTCAACATCATGAAAATCTGTGCGGGCTGCCAGCAAAAGCGCCGTGACCATCGAGGAGGGCTGGAATCTGCTGCCACAATGGCTGTAATCACCATCCAAAGCTTGTCCGACAGGCGCTACAGCATAGCATCTGCGATACCCCATCACGCTATTTTGGCTGTCTCTTAACACGAAATAAAGCGTGCGGTTGCTAAACCACTCTGCCATGAGTATATCGCGTTCATGTTTTTTGACCGAACACCACGGAAAATTTGCCAAATCCCAAGGGTAATCAATTTGGTTCCAGCTTAACTCCTCGTCAAAGTCATCAATCCAGTTGCCAATAAGCTTGCCTTCTTCTTTTGTGAGGGTATGATTGATTTCTGTTGTGCGCCCAAAGGAAAACAAAGTGCCCCCAGCTTTTAAGTGCACGCCACTCTCGAAGTCCAGCATGCTGTGATCAAGTCGTGACATATTGGCTTCTAAAGCTTGCACATCATACCCCGCAACACCACGACGAAAATCGGAGCGCAAACTTTTGGAGAGATCTGTAATCGCTTCAATAGCTTCAAGGCTTTTGCGTTTAGGCAACTGATCAAAATCAAGTTGAAAGGAATTCCACCATGCTCGCCCTGTCCATGCGGGTTGAAAGCGTGCCGAAATCCCTAGCCATTCAAGCCCCATCTCTATTGCCGCAAGGGAGCCGCGCAAGCGCTGCCATTGAAGCCCTTGATCAATCAAATCATAGAGGTTTGGAACATAAGGTGTCAGTTCACCAAGCCCGTATTCTTCAATGAGCCACGGCAAGAAACGGGGAGGGCGTGTGATCAATTTAGCACGTGAAATCCCCAAAACAGAACCATCAATATCTTGATGAAAATCGCAAGCATCGGCAAGGCGCTTTTCAAATTCCGTTGCGTTTGTGGGGAGTAGGGAGCCAACCATTAGCGCGTATACCCTTTAAAGTTTAAGGTGATTTTTCCAATCGATAAAACTTCTTCATCACAAACCATACTGTCTTGTGTTGGTGCAATGGCGATCACTTTCTGGACACCAGCAATCATTAGTTTTGAAATCCACCACGACAAACTTAATTCACGACCAATGGCTTGTTCTTGTTGCCATGCTGTTCTTAAATTTATTTTCATTGTTGTGAGAATTTTCAAAGATGTTTCTGGTAACAGCCAAACATCTGCTTCTAAATCCAGCACTTTTTTGACAGCAGC
>NZ_JBHIOG010000086.1:0-5535 GCF_042195435.1 Bartonella sp. CL162QHHD | reverse complement strand
TTTCATGCTTTAAAACGTCTACCTTTAAAACAAAGACATAAAAAGCTGCACGTATAGTGCAGCTTTTTTGCAAAATCTTCTTGATTTTTCATGCTTTTCAACACAACAAGAATTTTCGAAATCCACGTGAAGCTTTTATAATCGTGAGAAACAAGCTTCAAAATAAAAGATTTTTTTCAATAATTCTATTTTTTTATGTTTTTCCTTTAAAAAACTTCTTAAATGAAGTGTTGACTCCATCGATTATATATATGCCATTACAGCATAACAAATATGCGGCTCTTGCTCTATTTTTTCCATTTAAGCCAAACGAATTTCGCAAAAAAATATTTCTCTACGATCAACAACTTTTCTCAATGTGGAAAACATATCAATCTTACATCTCATGTAAGAGGGAGCATTATGCGGTTAACATTTCATCCACACACAATATGAGAGAATAAGTTGAATTCTCTGATACAAAGGGAATACCAACCTACCAAATTATCTATTCTCAACAAAGCAACACTCTCACCACTTCAATACCAGTATTTTAGTTTGAGTATACGAACACAATTTACATTCTAGATTAAATGTATCAAATAAACAATGAACATAAAATCTATGAATAAACAATGGTTTAACTTTACATGCTTCAAACAAAGGACAAAATTCTATAATCATGCGTTATTAATTCTTTTGTAAATATTTTTATCAGATATCAAAAATCGTACCATTGCTTTCAATACAAGAAACCGACATAAAAAGTTTCATATTGAATGACCAAATAGTTTTTTACAAATTGCGATATTAGAGCAAAATCTTCATTGGCTAATTATACGAAAAAATAAAATAGAAAATGCATTTTAATAAATATAAAAGAATATGTAAAAAACCATAGATCACCTTATGATCATGTTATTTATGATTCAGATATTGAGTTTAGTTTTGCACAATCGTTTGAAAAAAACGATGAGATTAAAGTTTATGCGCAACTGCCTAAATGGTTTAAAATTGATACACCTCTTGGATCATATACTCCCGATTGGGCTGTATTATTTGAGCAAGATGGGCAAGAAAAACTGTATTTTGTTGTGGAAAGCAAAGGAAGTATTTTCGAAGACATGTTGCGCGATCTGGAAAAAGCAAAAATCCATTGCGGTCATGAACATTTCAAAGCTTTGGGAGAAAATACCCAATATATTGTTTCTGATAATTATGAAACTTTTATCGATCAAGCACTTCAAAAAGATACCATAACAACTTGAAAAAATGTTTGGGCTATGGAAACAACCCTCCCCTGTTGTTTATAAAATGCACCTTTTTCCTACTCTATAATTTACAAGCCCTTCCTTATAACCGATTTTAATTTTTATTAAACAATCAAGAGATTGTCGAATATTTTCCAGAAAGGGCTGCACATTTAAGAAAAGAAAATTATAAACTATTGAGAATACATTTGACACCCAAACAATCATTTAAGCATAAAAAATGATATATAAACAAACATTGGATTTTTAAGTCAATAATTTGATTTATAAAGATTTTCACATTTTCCATGTTAAATAATAAATGCAAATGGAGCAGGCATGCACGTCTCGTGTAGGTTCTGCTTTTGCTCTCATGCAAAGTGAATTGACAGAAAACAGACTCCTCGATAAACTCATCAAAATCAGCTTAACTGATGGCTTCATTTTGGAGGAAGAGGGGTTTGTACAAAAGAGAAGCATTTGGGGACCATCAGCACTTCCAATCACATTCATTCCAATATCAAAACCGCAGACATCACAAACACGTGTTAATTTTTAAAAGTCTGTGAATGGGGCGCAACCAATGTTTTAAAGAACATCTGTAGGGAGCACGATCATGCAAAAGGTAGATTCCTATACAAAAACAGAAAGGTATGTCATATATACCGTCATTATTTCCAGCATACTTCCTCTGCTGGACGGAAGCATTGTTAATGTCATCCTTCCTAACCTTGCGCATTATTTTTCCGTGGAAGGAAATAATATACAATGGATTGTAACATCCTATTTTCTAGCCACCGTGCCAGGACTACTGATGGCAGCTTTTGTGCAAGAAAGAATAGGTATCAAAAGCACTTGGTTTCTTGCAAGCTTCATTTTTATGCTTGGATCACTGGGGGTAGGATTAAGCTATAGTTTTCCAACCATTATATCTGCCCGTATCGTTCAAGGTTTTGGGACCGGTCTTTTGCTACCCCTTAGTCAAACCATCATTGCCTTACAATTTGGACAGACACGAGTGCGCCAAGCCATGGGCACCATAGCCGTACCAACAGTTTTCGCTCCTGCCTTTGGTCCGCTGGTGGGCGCCTCACTTGCTCAGTATGTCTCTTGGCGTTTGTTATTTTTTATTAATATTCCGCTTATTTTATTGGCACTCACCCTTGGAGCAAAACATTTAAAGAACAACGAAACAACAAAAACAAAATTTAACTTATTTGCATTTTTAGCGTTTTCCATATCGCTTCTTTCGTTTTTTTACCTCACAGAAGCCAGAAACATCAATAACAAAAATCACTTATATATCCTAGCACTTATAGCGGTGATATCTCTCATATTATTCATTGTTTCTAATCAGAAAGCAAAAAACAAATTAATCGTCTTTAGCGGATTTCAAAATGCGCGCTATACATTACTCATGATCATGGGGCTTGTTGCTTCATTTCTTTTTTATAGCTTCCTCGTTTATTTCCCACTAGCCATTGCCATGGAACAAGCCCATGAAAATAGCCTTCTCATCATCGGTGCCCTCCTAGCTCTGCAAGGGGTAGGAGCATGGATCGGAAGGAAATTTATTTACCAAAAATGGAAAGAAAAATCTCCCTTTTTCATGATAGGAATTGGTTTAGTGACATCAAGCCTTGGGTTATTATGCTTCGGCTATAATATAAGCATGGATGGACTTGGATTCTTGCTAAGAGGCATAGGACTTGGCATCGCCACCATTGTCTGCCTTTCCGCCCCCATCCAATATGTCAACAGTTTATACGTCAAAGATACAGCCGTTATCACACGCATATTACAGCAAATAGGTGGTGCCTTAGGGGGTATATTCGCTGGCTTTTTGATCCATTCTCTGACAGAAGAATACTTGTCCTTAAACCAAACATATATCGTATTCTTCATATTCTCTATCGCTGCATTTTTACTGTTTTGCCTAGCCCTCCTCTTATCGCGTAAAGAGAAGAATTCCGATTTATGATATGCTTTATTTGAACACCCTATCCATAACATTGGCAATGGCATATAAAATCATACAGCATTTACCACTTTTCGAGAAACCAACACACTGAGACCTTGACCACAGCCTTCATCATTTTTATGAAAGAACACTAAACCGATAAGCTCCTTAAGCTCTAAAATTGATCACCTCCAGTAACGTACGGTGTTTGTAATTTTATGATACCTCTGTGCTTTTAGATCCCTCTAAAAACCTCTTGAAATATGGGATTTTCTGATCAGACCTTTGCAAAGATCCACGAAATTAAGCACGCATTTCAATGCGGAATAGTTCCATAAATGCGCTAACAGACGCCCTACCGCACCAGCATAGAATATAGAACCCGCCCCCGCGCACGCCCCTATAAATGCTAATCATCTTTTACCACACACCGCGATGTGAAAAATCGCACTGTATTACAAACTTGATAATGTTATTCACCCCTTTTCAAAGTCATTGAATCACTATGCTTTCATAACAGCAATAGGTCCAAATGAAACTGAAGAGACAAAAACAGCTGGTAAAGCAGCATCTTCTCTCCATTTCATTGTTAACTGTTATAAGAAATCTCCCCCACTTTAATAAAAAAGCCCTCTCTCATTGAGAGGGAAATTTTAAAAACATTGAAAATCATGATGCACAATGACAGACAGCAAACCATCTCTAAAAAGACTGTTTCTTGATTTTCACAGCGTACTCTTAGATTTCTCTAACATTTTCCTGCCTTTAGATTTTCCTTATAAAATTTACGGACAAAAGAAGCTTTTCAGAACTCTTTTACACATAACTTCATTGCTTCAAGCTCCCTTACAGACACGATAAACGCGTATATTTCCATCTACCAAGTATGCGAGCTTCACAGCGGATATAATGAAAACAGTCTTTTTATAGAAAACCGTAAGCTTTAACGGAATAAACGAGATTTTAAACTAGCCTCCCGCATTACTCATTACTCTATACCGGTTATGCAAATAAAGAGCCACATCTACTTTTTCTGACAAGCAAAGAACACACACAACATTTAGTAACATGCCATTATTGAAATTCTTGTCACAAAACCTTCCGTTCAGGGATTATGCGCATTGCCTGCTTCCTTCTCTCTAATAAACAATCTGCCAATAAAGAATGTTATTGCAGTTACGATAATACAAAATTATACTTCTGTTCTCATTCTATATTTTTCCAATTATCACGCATTATTCACCCCCTTCACTGCTTCACTGTTATAACAATGAAAGGAGAAAAAAATTAAAACACAATATGGCATTTCTCTTTCACAAATCTTATATAAGCCACAAAATTGTTGCGCGACTTTCTAAGCAAGGTCAGACAATAAAATCATACTCTAAAAACCACTCAACATAGCACTTTTTGATATTACAAAGATACAAAATGCAACTATCGTCTCCGCAAACAATATCTCAGAAAAACAAAATCCCTCCTGCAACAATTAGGGCACTCTCTCAAATATTACCAAAGTACTATTGGCCAGAGAATTTGGATGCCTTATTCTTTTATACACCATCTGCTCCTCATGAGTACCTAAGTGATGATAAAGAAGTCACGATTAAGAAACGACTAGACACAATCAATGTAAAATGCAATGAACCGCTTGAAGTCCTTGGTCCCCTGCTTGGTGATTTTTTGGACAGCGAGTTTCATAAGTTAGTCGGATTCATATTTCAAGACATACCAGAAGATCAAATGCTACAACAGCTTAAAACAGATCAACGTAAAGTTTTAGAAACGTTAAAGAAAGATGGATTAGAATATCAGCGTGGAGGGCATCTTATCAAGAAGGAGTTGACCTCCACACAAGAATTGCAAAAAGCTGGTCTCCTCTCGATGGAAGAGCTAAAAAAACTTATTGCAGAGAAAGAACTTTCAGCAGTAGAAATCGAAATAAATAGAGCATTAGAAAATATAGAAAAAGATCCAAGGGAGGCAGTTCTATTTGCAGCAAATCTGTTGGAAGCCTCTTGCAAAGCTTATCTCGACCACCATTCTATCCCATATGCAGAAAACGCCCGTAATAATCTGCCCGCTTTATGGGAAGAAGTCGTTAAGAAAGCTAAGATCCATCCCGAAGATATGAAGCAAGAAAACTTAAAAAATCAAGATCTAGATGAAAATGACTTAAAAATGATCGCATCCGGTCTGTATCAAATTGTGCGCGGTACTATAAAGTTAAGAAACAAGAAAGGTGCAGCGCACGGCCGCTCAGAAAAGGATTTTGAACTAATCAATCTCAAGCCTCGCCATGCGCGTTTAACTTTTAATGCCGCCCATTCTCTCTCAATTTATATT
>NZ_JBHIOG010000085.1:0-38051 GCF_042195435.1 Bartonella sp. CL162QHHD | reverse complement strand
CGTTGTCGTATGACATGAGGGGCGTGATCGCCAAAAAGATATGTGAGCAACAAAAGCATGAGGCAATGCGTAATCTCCACTTTTTAAAAGACAGAGTTTTAGAGGTTTAAAAAATACTGCTTTAGAGGCTTTTGAAAGTTGTAAAGCAGAGGGAAATGGTAAGGTTGGAAATTGGTTTTTTACCTTGACAACTTCATGTTCTCTCCAAATGAAGATGTCTCCCCGTTACAGAAATTACATAAACAGAAAACCGCAATATCCTTTCTCCACTCTGGCATACAATAGCTGTAAAATACGGTCGTTTGAAGTGTGGTAATATAGGGCATACTTCCTTGAAACGTTACAGTATTTTTTCGCTGTGTGTTGAATATTCTTCAGTGTGTTTGTCTTGCTTTAGGCTTAAGGGCATTCCATGAGGAGGAGCCCAGAGAAGCTCGCCCAAGATCCCCTTAAGAGTCCCCAAGAGTTTTTGTGCTTTTATAAACGGACATGGTGTTTTAAAATGGGTGTTTTAAAATGGGTTTTTAGAATCTTTATCCTTTAAGAGCGGGGAGGCCAAGTCAACATCATCCTATAAAACTGCAATTGATGCACAATATCCATATTTCTTTTAAAGAAATATCTCTTAAATACCGGCTCTCATTTATTTTACGATGGCGCCCAGTGGTATGGTGGTAAAGCTTTTATATATTCCCAATGCACGACATGAAAGGCTGAGAGGATAGAAGCTTGCTTTAAGAGAGGGAGAGGTTGGATTGTTTCGTGATTATTTGTTTACAGTTTAGTACTGGTTTTTAGAATCTACGTCTTTTTAGTGCAAAGGGGCATTAAAAAACCCCGTTTTTAACAGGGTTTTTTAATCGTTCAATTTTTCTACAAAACTTAGAATTTATAAGCGATACCAAAGCGAACATCATGCGTTTGAGAAGAGATTTTAAGGTTATCGTTTGCAAATTTCTTTTTAAAAAAATCTGAATAACGATATTCTGTACGCATGATGATATTATCTGTCATTGCAAGATCAAAACCACCACCAACAGTGTAACCAAACATTGTTTTTGTCTCATCTAACACATTGCCAGAAGCAAAAATTGTCGAATCTTCTTGCGATTTTGATAAAAGTGACATGATATATTGCATCTGTCTATAGGCTATACCCCCTGCAATATAAGGCATAAGACGATGGGAAGCAAAACCAATACGCGTGCGCGCGGCACCAGACCATGTTTCTTTCAATGTTACACCGCTAACAACAATGTCACCATGGTTGGGTATCGTTTCATCCTGAGCGGCAGGTTTTATGATAGGAATTCCAGCTTCTTCAAAGGCAATGTTAATGGAGTCTAATTTATCTAGAATTTTCTTTCCATTGTCTGTTTGGGTACTTTTCTTCCCAGACCAAACCATGTCCGTATCAAAACCGAAAACAAAATCTCCCAGATCAATATTAGAACCTGCATACAAACCTGCTCTCAATCCTGATAGTTTCGGTGATAAATCTCTATCAACCAAAGCCCATTTTCCGTCCCTAGCTTCTTGTGCGTAATTTAGAGTATTTTTATTGGAAAAATATCCAATTTGTCCTCCAAAATAAAAACCAGACCAAGAAAAAGGCGCAGAAACAGTAACCGGTAAAATACGTGATGATGAATCATTTTGCAATGAAACCTTCGGTTTTGATTGCTCAAAGATTACCGTATCTGCTGCTTGCGCTGTTGAAGCGGTAATGAAAGTGAAAATAGATAGTGCAATTAAACATTTTGTTTTCATAAAAACGTCCCCAATTCATTTAAAATACAAAGCGCATTATACACGAATTGGTTAAAGAAATCTATATTTAATATCATTATGAAAATTAAAATACTCAAAAACTCTATAATTATCTATATTTAAGTGTTCTTAAAACTTGTTTTCATGATATTATCCCGCGTTTGTATTGATTTTTCAGGATTTTTTATATACGCCTCTTCAGTGTTCTCTGTGTTTTAGAAAAAAATATAATATAGTAAACAGGCTTTTTATTTATTTAAAAAATATTATTTTATATATATTAAAAGCACTCTTTGTTATTAAGTGTTAAATATATTATCCACTATGATTGATATCAAAGTGCTTAATATTCAATTGGTCGGAAAAAGTGCATATTGGCACCATTATATTCTTTATCGTATTCTTTGCTTGTTTCTGATATTGCGTAGCTTTGTATGGCGATAGCCTTTTGAGCACTTAAGGGGATGAGCGACTTTATTTCTTTTTTATCTATACGCTACTTTTTCTTATGACAATCCAAGCGAATAGTTTTGATTGATTGAATGGAATACGAAGAATAAGAAGGAGCAAAGGGCGAGAATCTCAAGTTTCAAGAGGTTTCTCATGTGCCATGTAAAACGATAAACTTTCCGTTCGCTTAAAGACGGAACGTGGATGAGAGCCTAAAAACTGAATGTCGTTGGTTATTTTAAAGAGATTAGCGCGTGCATTCAGGTTTTTGTGGAAATGGGTGAGGGCGCCATAAGGGGCAAATGCCTCAAATTTCTTGCGAGCTGTCAAGGATATCCCGTCAGAGAGTGAATTGTTTCAGCAAAGGTCAAAACCTTTCAGTGCATCGNAGAGAGTGAATTGTTTCAGCAAAGGTCAAAACCTTTCAGTGCATCGAATTTTGTTCCAACAGCTGTTCCTCTATTGAGCACCTCTTTTCCGCTTCATAGAGGAGACATTTTTCAATGTTTCTAAACCCATTTCACGACGGTGGTTCGTGAATGATATAATGATAAATCTATTGAGCACCTCTTTTCCGCTTCATAAAGGAGACATTTTTCAATGTTTCTAAATCCATTTCACGACGGTGGCTCGTGAATGGTATAACGATAAATCTATTGAGCACCTCTTTTCCGCTTCATAGAGGAGACATTTTTCAATGTTTCTAAACCTATTTCACGACGGTGGCTCGTGAATGGTATAATGATAAATCTATTGAGCACCTCTTTTCCGCTTCATAGAGGAGCCATTTTTCAATGTTTCTAAATCCATTTCACGACGGTGGCTCGTGAAGGATATAACGATAAATCTATTGAGCACCCATCTTCCCGCTTCATAGAGGAGACATTTTTCAATGTTTCTAAACCTATTTCACGACGGTGGCTCGTGAATGGTATAATGATAAATCTATTGAGCACCTCTTTTCCGCTTCATAGAGGAGCAAGCCGGTGCCATTACTATATTTGCCAGTTCGTGGGTGTTGTGACAGTCCTCTCCACAATGTTGTGACAGGCCCCTTTGGCCGTTGTGACAGTCCTTGGCACTTGAGGTGGTTCATTAGAGGCGTTTTTCCTTATCTTATACAATTTCTATCCATACATTCATTCCGTTTGTGATGTGCTAGTCAGTGATTTTGATTGATGCAACATAGGACAGATTTAAAATGAGAAAATCTTACGGTATTTAGGATTCTCATTCAATATGGATAACGCTAGATTATTATTATAAATCAATACATTATCTCATTGAGATAAGAGTTATCTACCCAATGTTATCAATAATGATAACATTGTAAGCGTAACTACTATGAATTCATTAATCTTTTTATACTTTGATTGAAATTATGTCTATTAATACTGATTTTTTTGAGCTAATTCTTTTTGGTTGATAGCTAATTGATTTTTAAAATCAAGACGTGAAGCTAGAATGAAAAACACCTTACGGTCATATCCATTTAAATCACTTTCTGCCACTATAGCCATTGGGTGTTGAGCCATGACTATCCATTTCTTTCCAAAATCGTTGTGCCTTTTAAGTACAACATAAGCAACAAAACCACCCATAGCATAAATGCGGACCAGAGCCTAAAATGAACGCTGTGGGTAATGGTTATCGGTCATCATCGGGGTGTTTACACCCCGATCTTTTGACAGAACGATTTGTTTTAAGACGTTTGCATCTTTTTTAGTGGGTTGTTTATTGGGGAGCAATCATCTTTTTGGGATCAACTAATCGGTCATAATCCTCTACAAAAACACCTGCTTTTAATGCTTCGGTGCGCAAAGTTGTATCATTTTTATGCGCTGCTTTGGCAATTTCAGCAGCTCTTTCATAGCCAATTTCTGGTGCTAGAGCTGTGACTAACATGAGTGAGCGCTCCATGAGCGAGTGAATATGAACGCGATTGGCCCGTAATCCTTGGATGCAATGCATATCAAAAGAACGCATGCAATCACCAAGAAGGGTAATTGATTGTAAAACGTTATAGCCAATAACAGGTTTATAAACGTTGAGTTCAAAATGTCCTTGGCTTGCGGCAAAGGTTACGCTGGTGTGATTACCAAAAACTTGGCATGCGACCATGGTTAAGGCTTCACATTGTGTGGGGTTGACTTTGCCGGGCATAATAGAAGATCCGGGTTCATTTTCAGGAAGACTGAGTTCCCCTAAACCAGAACGTGGACCAGAGCCTAAAAACCGAATGTCATTGGCAATTTTAAACAGATCAGCAGCGAGAGCATTCAAGCTTCCGTGGAAATGCGCAAGGGCGCCATGATGGGCAAGTGCTTCAAATTTATTGCTGGCAGTTTGGAACGTTACTCCTGTGAGAGTGCTCACTGTTTGCGCAAAAGCAACGTCAAAACCTTTTGGCGCATTCAGCCCTGTGCCAACAGCCGTGCCACCTTGAGCAAGCATGTGGACATCGGTTAGAGCATTTTCAATGCGCTGACGATTGGCTTCTAATGCGGCACGATAGCCTGAAAATTCTTGCCCTAAGGTTAAAGGTGTTGCATCTTGCGTGTGGGTGCGACCGATTTTAATGATGTCTGCAAATTCTTGCTCTTTTTGTTTTAATGTCGCAATAAGAGCTTCAAGGATTGGCAATAAGTGTTGGCGTGTTTGCAACGTGGTGGCAATGTGAAGCGCCGTGGGAAAGGAATCGTTCGATGATTGGCTCATATTGACATGGTCATTGGGATGAACTGGTTTTTTGCTTCCAAGTTTTCCTCCCAAAATCTTACTAGCACGATTAGCAATGACTTCATTGACATTCATATTGCTTTGTGTGCCAGAACCTGTTTGCCAGACGGACAGTGGAAAATGCTTATCAAAATCGCCAGCAAGCACTTCATCAGCGGCGGCAATAATTGCTTTTCCAATATTTTCTGGTAGTTTTCCTTTGCCCATGTTTACAATCGCTGCTGCTTTTTTGACAAGGACTAAGGCATAGATGATGGCAAGAGGCTGCTTTTCACTGCCAATATTAAAATTATGCAGAGAACGTTCAGTTTGTGCGCCCCAATAACGATCTTGACGTACCGAAATCGTTCCAAAGCTATCCGTTTCCTGACGTGTTTCAACCATGATAAGATCCTTTTTTGTTCACGGGTTCTCAAAAAAGATAGATAACGCGAAAGTGCAATAAGAGGCAAGACTTTGAAGCTTCATTTAGAGAAATTATTTTTATGGCTATTCTTGACATTGAGAGATGCCGATTTTATATCTAACACATGCTAGCACTCGTAGTTTGAGAGTGCTAGCAAGAACTTTTAAGATTAATGCAATTATGTTCAGTTTTAAGGATTTAAAACATGGCTAATATACAATTCCGCCCACTTCACGACCGTGTCGTTGTCCGTCGGGTTGAATCTGAAAATAAAACGGCTGGTGGGATTATCATCCCTGATACAGCAAAAGAAAAACCCCAAGAAGGCGAAGTGATTGCTGTTGGCAATGGCGCTCTCGATGATAACGGAAAGCGCGTGCCTTTAGAAGTCAAAACAGGAGACCGTATTTTGTTTGGAAAATGGTCTGGAACTGAAGTCAAGATTAATGGGGAAGATCTCCTCATCATGAAAGAATCTGACATTATGGGAATTATGGGCTAATTGAAGCACTTAGTTTTTCATTGTGTACTATTTTGAGAAAACTCCAAGGAGAAATTAAATGGCTGCTAAAGAAGTCAAATTTGGCCGTGAAGCGCGTGAGCGTTTGTTGCGCGGTGTCGACATCCTTGCTAATGCTGTTAAGGTGACACTCGGCCCTAAAGGTCGCAATGTGGTGATTGATAAATCATTCGGTGCACCTCGCATCACAAAAGATGGTGTATCCGTTGCAAAGGAAATCGAACTGGAAGATAAGTTCGAAAATATGGGTGCACAAATGTTGCGCGAAGTTGCTTCTAAAACCAATGATATCGCTGGTGATGGAACAACAACAGCAACTGTTTTAGGACAAGCTATTGTGCAAGAAGGTGTTAAAGCTGTTGCTGCGGGCATGAACCCAATGGATTTGAAGCGTGGGATTGATGCTGCTGTTGAAGAAGTGGTGGCAAACCTCTTCAAAAAAGCAAAAAAAATCCAAACTTCAGCAGAAATTGCACAGGTGGGAACAATTTCCGCTAATGGCGCTGCTGAAATCGGTAAAATGATCGCTGATGCTATGGAAAAAGTGGGCAATGAAGGCGTCATTACCGTGGAAGAAGCTAAAACCGCTGAAACGGAATTAGAAGTCGTTGAAGGAATGCAATTTGACCGTGGGTATCTTTCCCCTTATTTTGTCACAAATGCTGAGAAAATGGTCGCTGATCTTGATGATCCTTACATTCTCATTCACGAAAAGAAATTGTCTAATTTGCAATCTCTTCTTCCTGTGCTTGAAGCTGTTGTGCAATCTGGAAAACCACTTCTCATTATCGCTGAAGATGTGGAAGGTGAAGCTTTGGCAACGCTCGTTGTTAACAAATTACGTGGTGGTTTGAAAATTGCTGCTGTAAAAGCTCCTGGATTTGGTGACCGTCGTAAAGCAATGTTAGAAGATATCGCTATCTTGACATCTGGACAGGTTATTTCTGAAGATGTGGGCATTAAACTTGAAAATGTCACTTTGGATATGCTTGGACGTGCAAAGAAAGTGAATATTTCTAAAGAAAACACCACCATTATTGATGGTGCTGGACAAAAGAGCGAAATTACTGCTCGCGTCAATCAAATCAAGGCTCAGATTGAAGAAACAACTTCTGACTATGACCGTGAAAAATTGCAGGAAAGACTTGCTAAACTCGCTGGTGGTGTTGCTGTTATCCGTGTGGGTGGTGCAACAGAAGTTGAAGTGAAAGAAAAGAAAGACCGTGTTGATGATGCTTTGAATGCAACACGTGCTGCTGTTGAAGAAGGTATTGTTGCTGGTGGTGGTACCGCATTGTTGCGTGCAGCAAATGCGTTGACCGTTAAGGGAAGTAATCCTGACCAAGAAGCTGGTATTAGTATCGTTCGTCGTGCTCTACAAGCACCAGCGCGCCAGATTGCAAGCAATGCTGGTGAAGAAGCCGCTATTATTGTGGGCAAAGTGCTGGAAAATAATGCTGACACTTATGGTTATAATACCGCCACGGGTGAATTTGGTGATTTGATTGCTTTGGGAATTGTTGATCCTGTGAAAGTTGTGCGTTCTGCTCTTCAGAATGCGGCTTCAATTGCGAGCCTTCTGATCACAACAGAAGCAATGGTTGCTGAAGTTCCAAAGAAAGATACACCAATGCCTCCGATGCCTGCTGGCGGAATGGGTGGAATGGGCGGAATGGATTTCTAAGCTCTTTTCCATAGAAATAATAAAGAAACGGGTCTTCTGTGCCCGTTTTTTTTTATGCTTTTTCATGTTTTTCAACCGGTGAATTTGGTGATTTGATTGCTTTCAAGAATTGTTGATCCTGTGAAAGTTTTTGCGTTCTGCTCTTCAGAATGCGGCTTCAATTGCGAGCCTTCTGATCACAACAGAAGCAATGGTTGCTGAAGTTCCAAAGAAAGATACACCAATGCCTCCGATGCCTGCTGGCGGAATGGGTGGAATGGGCGGAATGGATTTCTAAGCTCTTTTCCATAGAAATAATAAAGAAACGGGTCTTCTGTGCCCGTTTTTTTTTATGCTTTTTCATGTTTTTCAACCGGTGAATTTGGTGATTTGATTGCTTTCAAGAATTGTTGATCCTGTGAAAGTTTTTGCGTTCTGCTCTTCAGAATGCGGCTTCAATTGCGAGCCTTCTGATCACAACAGAAGCAATGGTTGCTGAAGTTCCAAAGAAAGATACACCAATGCCTCCGATGCCTGCTGGCGGAATGGGTGGAATGGGCGGAATGGATTTCTAAGCTCTTTTCCATAGAAATAATAAAGAAACGGGTCTTCTGTGCCCGTTTTTTTTTATGCTTTTTCATGTTTTTCAACCGGTGAATTTGGTGATTTGATTGCTTTCAAGAATTGTTGATCCTGTGAAAGTTTTTGCGTTCTGCTCTTCAGAATGCGGCTTCAATTGCGAGCCTTCTGATCACAACAGAAGCAATGGTTGCTGAAGTTCCAAAGAAAGATACACCAATGCCTCCGATGCCTGCTGGTGGAATGGGTGGAATGGGCGGAATGGATTTCTAAGCTCTTTTCCATAGACGTAATAAAGAAACGGGTCTTCTGTGCCCGTTTTTTTATATATTTCTTTTGTTCATACGAATTTTCCTTTTATGACAGTTTCTTTATCTTATAGGATTGTTCTACTCTCCTCTGGTTGATCTACCGTCATTGTGAATGAAGCTCACTCTTAATCCATAGCTTTTTCTCTTGTTTTTATGAAATGTTTCTATTGTGTGGGGATCGTGGTTTCCTTTGAAAATATTGTGCTAATAAAAATATAACTCTTTGACTTATAGTCATTTATTCCTAATACAGTTCTATTTTTTCATTTTAGGTTTATGTATGCACCGTTAAAAAATCCTGTGTTTGTGCTTCATAAGGTGAGAGGTCACTACGGTTTTATGAACCAACGCAATCATTAAAAGTCAGTAGCTAAGAGTTAGTACCTATTGAGCGTTGGAAAGACAGAGTTGAAAAGAGCATGATGGGGCTGGGTTGTTTTTTTATGAATAAGATGCTGGTATTTCAAGCTTTTGCATAGGAGAATAAGCATCTCTCTGTTTCGTTGATCTATGAAATGGGGAGACTGCTCCATTTGAGAAGCTTAAAGATAAAAGCTAATTTTTCGCCTTGCTCTCATCTTTTTTTCGGTAAGCTCATCACCTAAACTGGAGCCAAACCCATGTTGTTATACTCAAGTTCTGTTTGTTGCCTATATTGTGACAGAAAATTCTTGAGTGGGGAGCAATTTTTGAGCTAAGGGGACCATGACAGGTAGCCGAAAAAAATCATTACGAGACAGTAGGCGCGCTTGTTTTAGAATTTTTAATGCTTCTGATGATAAAGGCACGCGAAATTCTGTTGTAGCCTCATGCCTTCTTTTCATATTTTCGAGCCAAGGATTTTCCATATATTCTCTTCAACTTGACCTTTATGCATAGAACATAAGGGCATTGGGAGGGTGGAAATTGAGAGGCAGGGCATTGAGAGGCAGGGAATTGAGAGGGTGGGAATTGGGAGGCAGGGAATTGGGAGGCATGGCATTGGGAGGCAGGGCATTGGGAGGCAGGGCATTGAGGAGGCAGGGCATTGAGAGGGTGGGCATTGGGAGGCAGGGCATTGAGGAGGCAGGGCATTGAGGAGGCAGGGCATTGAGAGGGTGGGCATTGGGAGGCAGGGCATTGAGGAGGCAGGGCATTGGGAGGCAGGGCATTGGGAGGCAGGGCATTGAGAGGGTGGGCATTGGGAGGCAGGGCATTGAGGAGGCAGGGAATTGGGAGGCAGGGCATTGGGAGGCAGGGCATTGGTAGGCAGGGCATTGGGAGGCAGGGCATTGGGAGGCATGGCATTGAGAGGCAGGGCATTGAGAGGCAGGGAATTGGGAGGCAGGGCATTGGGAGGGTGGAAATTGGGAGGGTGGGAGGAGCCGGCTTGCTTTTTTATTCAACGTAAAGATGAGAAGTTTTATGTAAGGCTACCATTACATTGCTTGTTTATGCGCTTCTTTAAAAGAAATGTCTTTTAATACAAATTCTTGGCAATGCTATTTATGAAGAGTATAAAATCATTTGGATATCAATAGTTTATTAAAAAAATGTACGTTGGTATGATCCTTTTCTTATGTTACCAAAGTTGCTGACTTACGCGTTGGTTAAAAATCTCTCTTCATGCCCTTAAATTCATTTCATGAAAGCGTTTGTGAAGAGCACGACGTTTGTGAGGCGTGTAAAAATTTCTCGTGAGACGTGAAAAAATCATCAATAAAATCTCCGTGTTTTCAAAAAATAACGAATGGCTTTTTATATTTTAAAAAAAGATTTAACACGTCTCACGTTTTTTATTTATTTTAGAGCTGAATATTCGATTTTTGTGTAAAAATACTTCCCAGCACATCTATGATCCGTGAAAAATCAAGTGCTAATAAGAAAATGATGAATATAATCCACTTCGTATAGCGTGACATCATTTTTACACTTTTATACGTTGTGATGATTTCTTGTAGGATTTCTTTTTCCTTTTCTGTAAGCTCTGTTTTTTTTCTAGCCATGTTTCCACCCACACAAGCCTTCCCCTTGTTTGTTATGCTTTAAAATATCTCTTGCGAGATTTGAACTGATGATATTGAGATCTTTTTTGTCTAAATAAATGGGCATCCAACCAACGCAAGAAAAAGGCTCATTGATTGTTTTTATCGCGCAACCAGTGAGTAAGAGAAGCGCGTACATCAGCATCACTTTTTTGATTAATTTCATTTTCCACCTCTAGCCGTGTTGTTGATGACTTTAGCGTTTTTTCTATTTGCTTTTGTTGTTCAACCTTCTTTCCAAGAGTGAAAGCTTTTGCTAAAGCGATAAAAAAAGCGGTCAGAGCCGCTCCTGTTATCATCAGATTTTTTTTCAACCACCACATCATAAGCGCTGCTCCCGAAACCGTTTTGCCACAAAGAAAATGCCAACGCAGGCGGCTAAAACCATAATGGTTGCTAATGCCCATTGGATGGGACCATTGCCTGCCAATAAGCCCCCAAGTCCAGAAAAAGAACCAATAATCGGTGTAAGCGCTTCTGCTTTGAAAAATCCCATGGGTGTTTGCGTTTCTACGGTTTGGTAGTTGGGAGAAACATAAGCCCCTTTTGCCCATAATCCCGATTCTGCTGCACGACGGTGCACTAAACCGTGAAGACGTTTTCCTCCTGCTTTAGTCCACTTTTGTAACTCAGCAGGGACGGCTTCATATTCGCCATTATTGAGTTTTTTGAGCAGGGTCGAATTACAAAAAGCCGATGTTCCTATATTATAGCAAAACGATACGAGCGCGGCGAATTGTTCATCCGTTAAGGAAACCCGCACATGTTTTTCAACGGTATTCTCAAATTGTCTTAAATCTTGAGAAAGAACTTCTTCTGCTTGTTTTTCAGTAATGATCATGCCCTTGTGAACGAACGGTTTGCCAGCCGTGTTGGTATGACCATAGCCGATTGTCCACACCCCGATGGCATCTTTATAGGCATGTAAACGCAATCCTTCCCATTGTTTAATGAGTGCAAGCCCTGCTTTAGATATTTTTCTCATTTGCTTCTCCATAAAATAAAGCCTCACGTTAACGTGAGGCTGGTTGACAGATTAAAAATGAAATTTTTCACGCTTCAAAAACAGAAGAGATGTGAAACTTTTATGAAATCAAAAGGTTGGTTGTGACATCTTAGGGAATGGGGATAATGGTTGGCTAAGAGGGATAATGGTTGGGCAAGTGAGATAATGGTTGGGCAAGAGGGGTAAATAGTTGGGCTGGTGTTTTCCGTTAAGAGAGGTTGTTGATTTTAAGACCTTGTCCTGGTGTTTTTGATGGAGCCTTCTTGGTGGGGGCGGTTGTTTGGTTGATGCACGATAAGCGTGGTCTATTGCGGTTGTTTGGTCGTATGGCATTGATGTGGGGGTGTTTGAGATACGAAGTGGATACTCTCAGAAAAATAAGACATATGCTTTTACTGAAGACGAAAGCATTAAATATTTTATGTATCAAGCGTTTTGCTTATCCAAATAGTCTCATTATTACAAAGAGCTTTGGGCTAACAAGAGCTTTGGAATTTTGATACAATTTTAAGAGGGGATGGTTTTTATAGGACAATGGTGCTTTTTCGTTAAGAGGAAAGTTGTTTGCTATTTTTGTTTTATGAGCGCAAAAGCTGGTTTGCTTAGAGAAATCTTAGCTGTAAAGCAGCCTCTCTTCGTTCTTTGATGAATAGGAATATGGAAAAAGCCTCAATTACATCGATAAAGATTTGTATTCAGTGAGCCTTTTTTGGTGGGAGGAAACAGAAACAGTTTTTCCTTCTGTTGTTCTTAAGTTTTTTTCAAATCTCTCTCTCAGAGTTTCACCTTTTTTGTTTACTGTTTCATGTTCAGCATCCGGATTGGCTTTTAAATAGTGTTCTAGACGTCTTCTTCCTTGTGTGTGTTTATAAAAAGTGGTTGGAAGATAGGAATCTAACTTTTCAGCAGATAAAGATGAATTTTGTTCACATAATGCACCCTTAACATTATCTTTGTGCAATCTTGCTAATTTATCAGATTCAAGATGAAGCTTTTTGGCAAGGCTTAAGCTGAACATCCCACATTCAGAAGAGCTTCGCTGAATATCCATTTCTGCCGTGGTAAAAGAATAAGGAGGCAGTTGAAGACATTGAAGGGTTTGATTTATTTTTATCCCTAGTTTGCAAGCTGTGATATTCTGAAATGTTGTAGGTTCAAGCATAATCAAAGAGATTTTGTCATCAACTTTTTGATAATCAAGGACGGCAAAGTGGATTTTGCTTCCCGAATTTACTATAAATCGGGCAGATTTCGCGTCGCTCTCAACGACTTCTTTTAGTGCGTGCGAAAACTCTTCTGCTGTAAGAGCCAATTTGAGATTCATGTCTGGATATTTGCTGTTTGCTTTTTCTACGAGAGCCGGCATCAATCTAATATCTGTGTTTTCATAATAAGCGTTAATCCAACGGCCGGTGACGAGATCATCTTCTAAGCCTGTAATAATATCTTTTAATTCGTCAGAACTTGGTGCAACATGTTCTTCTTCTGTTTGGATGGAACTTTGCATCAAACGTGCAATAAGGTCTTCTAAGGATTCATTTGCACTTGCCCCTTCTGGTGTTTGTGAGGAATGAGGGAGGGAAGAATCTTGTGGCTTCATACTATTAGCCTCCATATTGATAATTGGTAGAAAATAATATTTTCTTCAATTCTGGCTAAACAATGTTTGCAGGAAAGATTTTTTAGCTAAAAAAAACAAAGAGATGCAATCATCTTTATTTAAAAAAATTGTTACGAAAGACAAAACCCCACGCTTTTCAGAGTCAAAGGCAAGGTATCTTTTTGTCTTTTAAGAGATCACGTTGCTTACTGTTTGCATCTTTAGCTCTTTACTTCTTTCAAAGGGAAAAGAAGATTTGCTAAC
Organism: Bartonella sp. CL162QHHD; assembly: GCF_042195435.1. NCBI lineage: Bacteria > Pseudomonadati > Pseudomonadota > Alphaproteobacteria > Hyphomicrobiales > Bartonellaceae > Bartonella > Bartonella sp. CL162QHHD. The sequence goes on along the minus strand of NZ_JBHIOG010000085.1, from coordinate 24,719 downwards.
AGCAACTTATATCTTACCGTAAAGCCGCAGAGCGCCATTCTTTGTGGATGTGGAATAGGGCTATGGCCAAATGCTTATTACATCATTAGAGATTTGTATTCTGTTGCTCTTTTTCTGTGTTGTGAAACAGAAACAGTTTTTGTCTCTGTTGCCACCAAGCTTCTCTCAAACCTCTCGTTTAGGGTTTCGCCTTTTTTGTTTACTTTTTCATGTGCTGCTTCTGGATTGGCTGTTAGATATTCCCTAAGACGTCTTCTGCCTTGCACGTGTTTGTATAAACGAGCTGGAAGATATGGATCTAATTTTTCAGCAGGTAAAGGCGTGTCTGGTTCACATAACACACCCTTAATATTATCTTTGTGTAGTCTTTCTAATTTTTGAGCTTCGAGATAAAGCTTTTTAGCAAGGCTTAAGCTGAACATCCCACATTCAGAGGAACTGCGTTGAATATTCATTTCTGCCATGGCAAAATGAATGTTAGGCAATTGGTGATGTTCAATGGATTGTCGCGTTCTTAATGCCAGTAAGGCGGGGAGTGTGTCACGCAGTGAGGTAGGTTCTAAAAATATCAGAGATGTCTTGTCCCCTATGGTTTGATGATCAATGACAGCAAAATGAATTCCCCTATCTTTTGCGTTAACAATCAGTCTAGAAGATTTTATGCCCTTTTCGAGCGTTTCTTTTAGTGAGAGTGCAAAGTCGTCAGGTGTCATTGCAAGTTTAAGATTCATCTCTGGATATTTACGATTTGCTTGATCTACCAAGGCTGGCATCATGTAAAGATCTAAAATATCATAATAATTTTTGATCCAACTGCCATCGGCATTATGTTGTTCTAAACCAGCAACAATATCTTTTAACTCGGCACGGTTGAAAGGAGTGTTTTTTATTTTTTCGATGTTAAGCCGTTCTAAATGTGCAGCAAGAGTGTCTAATGATGCATTTGCATGCGCCCCTTCAGGTGCGCTTGCGCCTTCTGGTGTTTGTGAGGAATGAGGTGGGGGAGAATCTTGTGGCTTCATAATCTTAGCCTCTATGTTGATGATCGATAGGTGATATGATCTTCTTCAATTCTGGCTAAACAATGTTTTGAAAAAAAGCCTTTGCATCTTGAAAGGTGAGGCGATGAGAGCATAATGATGCCGTTTTCATATTTTTATGCGTGTATTGCTCATCATTGCTGTGATGTATGATATTGGTATTTTATGGGGGGATTATTAGGGCGTTCTGTTGGGAGCCCTTAGTGAATACGACTTGTTTTGAAAATCTCAAAATTATGGGGCTGTTGGTGATGCAAATTGGGTGATGCAAAAGAAAACAGTCAGAAAAAGACGAAAGATACCTTCAAACCGTAAAGTTTTAAACATTGTCGCGAAACACACTGTTTATAACAGTCTATAATAACTTATAATAGTCTATAATAATGCGAAAATTTTATGATGAAATCTGGACGCAGAAAACCCCTTACCGCACCTGTCATTAAATACGATTTTTCATATTCTGTCAACCGCAAAACGATTATTTTTCCTTTTTTATCGTGGAAAAAAATCTACAGAAAAAAGCTCATTCATTAGCTATGCAGCAAAATATCTTGTTTTAATGGAAAAGTTTTTGATGTGGCAAAAAACATTTTCTCCTTTGAGAAAGGCGTGGACAAGATGAAAGGAGAATTGTGGTTTTGAAATCCGTGGTATTTTATTGATGAAATTGGGAAGGCGGTGATTGGAAGGTGTTGCGGGGGCAAAGCTTTAGGTGTTGCGCAGAGGGTGTTCCGAGGGGGATGACGAGGTGGGGTGTTCCGTGGGTGGTTAGAGGCGTGATGGCTCTTCGAGTGGCTGTTGGGGTCTCTAAAGGTTTCTGTATAAAGATTTATTGAGTAAACGCTTTTTCTCCTTTGAGAAAGGCGTGGACAAGATGAAGGGAGAATTGTGGTTTTGAAATCCGTGGTATTTTATTGATGAAATTGGGAAGGCGGTGGTTGGATGGTGTTGCGGGGCAAAGCTTTAGGTGTTGGCGATTTGTGGGGGCGATTGGGGTTGTGCTGGCTGTCGTATTAGCGGTGGTGTGATGGGTGGAGGGTTATCGGTGCAGTTGTTGATGAGGGAGAAGATTGTTGGTAGGGGCTTTTTCTTTCCTTTAAGGGATGATGCTTTTAATTTTGTCAAAGATCAACGGGTTGTTTTAATGATAAGCTATTGATTTATAGTGGATATTTTATCGTTATTTATCTTGAATGAGAAACCCAGATTATGCTGAAATAAAAGCCATAGCTTTTGTCCGTCATAAGATCAGGAAAGCCATATAGAATTGTACAAGAAAAGACGTAAAATGACGATAATGAATTGTCTTAAAAGCTAAGGATGTCGCGATATTGGGCGAAGTTTATGATGAGGGTGGTTTGTTACAATGGGGGTAGAGGGGAGAATGTTGCTGTTTTAAAGAGGGGCAAAATATTTATCCTGCCCATGCCGTGAATATGCCGTGAATTATTGTCCTTTGAGGCATGGTTAAGTGAGGCCATGGGTAGATTAAGGTTAAGTCTCTTTGACAGGTTGAAGTATTTTTTTAAGGGCGTGGTGGATATTTTAAAGCTTGTTTGTTGTGCGCTTTAAGCTTGTTAATTCTATGAAATTCTATGAAAGGGCAAGCTCAGTGGATCTCAAGTGCACCCTGCCAAAAGGGGACTTTATAAAGGAGCTGGTTATAAAGAGGCATGTTATAAAAGGAGAGGGGAATCTTTATCCTGTGAGGGGGAGGAAACGATGAGTGTTTTTAGCAAAGGCTCTTTGGGGTAGAACTGTCAAAATGTTTATAAAGGGCATCAAGAATAATACGCAACGAACCAACAAGATTAGGCAGCGGTTGATCTTCTATAACAAGATAGTGTAATGCCGCATGAAAGTTGTGTTGACGATGTAGATATTGTGCTTCTTTAATCGCTTCTTGCATATCTTCATAGTGTTCCGTTGCTCTTTGGACCCATTGCTTTTTTGCTTTCTCATCTGATGCGCTGTGCGTAAAACCATCATAATAGCCGTTTGGTAAACCTTTTGCACATAAATAGTCGTTTCTAATTTGCAAGTATTGTTGTGCCGTGTCATATTGCTCTTTACTGATGCCTGATGAAGCCTCTTTATAGCCAAGCAAACAAAGACGCCCAATATAGGTCCCAACAAGCGGATTTTTCGCTTCTTCGAGGCTTAAACCAAAGTGTTTTGCACGCATTTCAATCGCAGATTGAAGCGCAGATTCGCTGGAGCTTTGGGCACGTGAAATACGTCCTTTGGGCTCTCGCTTTCCTGTTATTTTCGGTCTACCGCGTTTTTTACGTATTTTCATGAACTTAACCATTTGAATGAAAAAGAAACTGTCTGTTGATGGGGGACAGTGATGTAAAAAGCACTTGGCGCAAATATTGGGGGGAGCAAATACTTAAGAGGGGGAAAATACTTAAAAGGAGGAAAATACTGGGGGGGGGGAGTGAGCAAATACTGGGAAATATCAGCCGTTGCAGATCAAAAAACAAACGATACTAAAGGCGTTTTAAATGCAAAGAAAAGCAACGGTGTGGGGCGAAAAAATCATCTTTAAAGTGTTTCTTACCTTTTTTATCTTATCCCTATCAGTCTTATCTTCCGCCCCTATCATGCTTATTTTTTCATGGATAGCGAATTATTTGCTTTTTAAATATTTCTTAACTGTTCTTGAGAGATTGAAGGAAAATTTTTGTCAAATGTGAATGAAAAAATAAGAATGGATTTTAAGGGCATGTCATCGTCTTTCTAATGGGAAGTTTTTTCTAATGGGATTATTTGTCTCTTTTTTCACGAGCGCTTTGTGGAAACTTTTCAATTCCACTTTTGAAAGGTCATTGTTTTCTTAAGTTGGGAGCTTGTTATTTGGGTTCTCTTATTTTTTTGTTGGTGGGCGCTTTCCCAAGATATTTGATATACATCACGCTGTTAAGCATATTTTTATCCTTTATAGGAGATATGTTGTCTTCTTTTGAGTGGCAGAGAGCGGCAAAAAGCAAACCTCCGTATCCTATTATAATAGCATAAGATGCTCTATGTTTTCAAATAAAATATCGTTTATCGGCTTAAAATAAACTGTGAATGATCTCGCTATTTGGTTTGGTATTTCCTTTATAAGTATCCTTTATAGAGTATAAAATTTTCCGTTTTAATGGATCTCATCATAAGACGAGGGGATGTCGTTTAAAGGAAAGGATGCATTATCGAAAGAAGCTGTTTTTATAAGAAGAAAATGCCTTTATAAAAAGATGCTTTTATGGGAGATGCCTTGATGAATGTAGGGGCTGTATAAATGTGGGGGCTGTGAGATATTTCATCTTTAATGAAGCCTTTTTAATTAAGAAGCTTTCAAATGAGGATTAAGGTTGTTTGTCGCGCGCTTTTCATACTGGATAATCGGTTGCTTGTTCGACTTTGTGTTGTGTTGCTTTTTAAAGAGGCATGTCTTAGGGCTCTCTTTTGACCATTTCGCAAGGGTGCTCATGAAGGGTATAACGATAAAGTCCCCCAATGAAATCCATATAAAGTTTGAATACTATAAAATCTATTGAACACTTCCATTTTTACGCTTGTGAAGAAGAAAGTCCATAGCATCACACATTTTGCCAGCTCTCATTTTTGCGACAGCCCTTGGCATTTGAGACGCTTCCTTAGAGGCATTTATCATCCTTTCTTAATATTTTACTCTATATGGCTCTTTCTGCTTGTAACGCGCAAGAGACATGGTTTGGATTGGCCCAATATGGAACAGGTTTGGAATAAGACAATCCTATGCTATTTAGGGTTCTCATTTAATGTGCTAAATAATAAATTGTTATAAATCAGTATGTTATTAGTAAAATTTTACACATCATATATTTTTTAGATTGAATATTTTTGCTTGTTGAGTTTTGTGAAACATTGTCTTTTAAGGTGTGGGTCATAGATAAGGAGACACAATAGCGTTTGTGCTTGTAAGCCTGAGAGATTGTATGTTGTCGCGTATAGGGAATTTAAAAAAATAGACTTAAAAAGTCCTATAGCACGGGTTTCATGGTGAAAAGAGTGCTCGATAAATCGGTTTTTCTGGTTGCATGTTTTCAAAGAGTGAGTGGGCATTTTAGAAGTGAGAAAATATCCATATGATCGAAGATAAATCACAACACCAATCTATCCATGAGGAAAATACGGCTTTTGCATCACAGCCAGGGGTGAATCAGTCTGCAGTTTTTAAAAAATGGACGGCTCTCTCAAGAAGAGATTACGTCATCATTTTGTGTTGGGCTATCCCCTTGTTGGTGCTTTTTGCCGCGACTGTCTATATGAGCCCTTTGGAGTTTTTTCACATTATATCTAAAGAACAGCTTCAAGCACTGGAGAAAATGGAACAAGGAGATCTTCGAAAAATGACTAAGGAGATTTTGAAACAGCCTTTTGAAAATAATCCTGCTGTCTTGTTTTTGCGTAACGTAGGATGGAATGGTGTTTGGGCTTGTTTATGTTTCTTACCGCAAATGATTTGGTTTTGTCTTGTGCTGTTCTTTCCATTCTTTTTTGTCTTTAACGCCATCTCTAAACGGGATGTCAAGGAAATGATGAAGCTGTGGGATACATTGCCAGAGCAGCAACAGTTAGACAACCAATCTCTCAACAGAACACAATAGGGAAACGAGAGGCTAATTCTTTTGTAAGGAGTTTTGGAATGTTGATCACAGGAGGGTTGGGTGCTTTCATGTTTCTCGGGGAGATCATGATACTGTTTTCTACCGTCATGACAATCTTTGCACTTTATTATTCGTTGATAAAACGGACAATATTGTTGTTTTGGATGCGGCGCAAATTAAAAAAGGGTGCAGCGCAGAATTTGGGGCATAATCAGGCAGGAGGGAAAGGACAGAATACAGTTTGTGCAATAGAATTAAGCCCCCTTTCTTTTAAAGAATCTTTGGAACTTTCAAGAAAAGATTATTTTATCATCTTTTTTCTAGCCTTCATTGTGATTGTGTCTCTTACAGGTTTGATAGCTTTTTTTTCTTTTCTTATAAAATCTGCGATTGTTTTACACGGTTATATGGTTCTATTGTTTACGGTTGGCATGTTTGTCATGCAGCTTCTGTTGTGGTTCTGGCTATGGATTATTGTTTTTTTACCTGTCATTTTAATTCTCCATAGTTTCCTTCAGTATGGCGTGGAAAAAACAATGAAGAGGTTAGAAACATTTGTTTGAGCAGAGGATAAAAATGATGATTTCATATCAATGCGATAGGGGGGAAAAATGACTATTGTTATAAAATGTTTGGCTGTTTTAGGGATCACCATCATTGCCATTTTAATGGCTATAGTTATGGTCAGGCTTCCTTACCTGTTGATCAAGCATATGAGGTTATCTTTTAAAATCGCTCAAGACTTGAAAAAGAGTACGATGCAACAAAAACAAGCCATACAACAATTGCGCAATGATCAGGGAGAAATGAAAAGACACAATCTTGTGCATAAGACCCTTGATGCGAAAATGCGCTTTCTTAACTTCAAAGAATCTCTGCCTCTTTCTTCAAAAGAATGTAAAATAATCTTTTTTATCTTTGTCCTCTTTTCTGTTTTGCGGGCTGCTTGCTCTATCGCAAATTTGGTATGGTGGAAGAGTGATATGATCAGCGGGATCATGTCACTGTTGAACGCTTCTCTATGGATTGGATTTCTTCTCTTTTTTCCGATCATTTGGGTGATGTGCATAAAGTTAACAAGAAAATTGAACAAAATACTTCCACAATTGGAAGAAGCAATAAAACAACGCGATCAGGCAATTCGTATGCAGAATGGGCGTGGAGGATAAAATGACGGGTAGTCTTATAACATTAATAGCCATTTCTTTCCTGTTATATATGATCGTAAATATTTTATTGTGGGTGCCAGTTTGGACAATTTGTTACTTGTTTATCAAGCGTGCGAGGCTTTATTGTCGCGTGAAAAAGGAACTGAAATGCGTGCTGAATGAACGCGATATTGCCTTAAAACAGATCTCCCAAAAATAAAAAAGCAGCAGAATGTTTGATAAAAAACAGCTTTCTCTTGTTTGGCAAGACTATAAAAAAATATGCTATCTTTCTACGGTTATAGTGACTGCTCCAATAGTTATAACTGTTGTCGTTAAGATATGGAGAGGGCAGGACTTTGTTTCTCTTGTCGTATTCGAGCCACTAGCATGGATGCTTGCCTGTGTTTTTTTTATTCTTACCGATTGTTTTTATTATGCGTTTTATCGTGACACGTCAGTTGAACAAGATGATACGGCAATTAGAAGAAGAGGTTGAGCAGAAAGGAGCACCCGTCATATTATACGATGTGAATGAGGGAAAGTGAGCGAGGGAAAGTGAGCGAGGGAAAAAAGTGAAGAGAGGCTTTTGTTGAGCCTTGCCTTTGACTTGTTCATTAAGGTGCATGGGTGTACTTCTCGTTTTATGCTTTTTTATATTTGTGTCGTGTTTTTTAAAGAATTGGTACTTTTGCTTGAGAGGTGCTTTTGCTTGAGAGGTGCTCTTGCTTGAGTGGGGATTCTTGTGAGCTTTTAAGGGGGAAGTGAAGAGGGGCTGCTCTTGGATTTTACTTGCTGTTGGTGTTTTCTTAAAGAGTGAAAATCTTGTAACTTATTTTCTTTTATCAAGCATAAAAATGTGTCTTACCAAGCGATATTGAGAGCGAAAAATCTATACTTAAAGCAAAAGATATTCTGGTGTTTGGGGAAGAAGAGCCCATTTTTTTGCAGGTGGAGAGGCAAGACGCATAGAGAAGACGCGCCAAAAGCTTAAGTTTTTGATCAAGACGTTTTGCTCTATGGAAAGGGCAACAGTGCTTTTAAAGAGCTTGGGGTGGAGGGGGAAAATTGAAAGAAAAGAGAGACATCTATTTATTTACGAGACCGTTATTTATTTACGAGACCGCTAAGGACAGTTTCTCTCTCTCTCTGGATGAAAAAGGTTTTGTGCAATTTGGTTATGGAATTGTGAGAGACGCTGGTATACATGCGGCGGCTTGCCAAATAATTAATCCTTATCATTTTGAGGCTTTATCATTTTTGGGGGGCCAGATTGACAACGAGGCATTGAGGCAAAGGGGTGGGTTTTAAGGAAAAGAGATTGAAAATTTTTGAGGAAAAGGTAAGCGTAGGGCGTTTACGTCGTGTGCTTGAGGAAGCTTTAGATGAGGCAATGACTGAGGTTGATCTTGGCAGCGTGCTTGGCTTTCAATAGAGCACCCTTCCTTGGAAAAAAGGGTGTTTTGGCTTGTAAGCGCGCATGTATAAGCGCGTATAGGGCAAATGAATAAAATACGTAGAGGGGATTTATAGTGCTTGCATTACTCTGAGAAGGGTGCTAAGCGAATTTACCGCGCTGGTGGCGTGCTATCAAATATTGAAGAGTGGGAATTTTAGAAGTGGGGGAGTATCCGTATGATCGAAGATAAATCACAACACCAATTTGCCCATAAGGGAGATAAGGCTTTTGTATCGCAGCCAGTGTTGGATCAATCAGAAGCTTTCAAAAAATTGACGGCTCTTTCAACAGGCGATTATATCATCATTTGTTGTTTGGCTATCCTCTTGTTGGTGCTTTTTTCCGCGTCTGCCTATATGGATCCTTTGGAATTTTTTCACGTTATATCCAAAGAACAGCTCCAAGCACTGGGACAAATGAAACAAGAAAGTTTTCAGGAAAGACTTCAGGAAAGTCTTAAACACCCTTTCCAAAATCCTATAATTCAGCATGTTCTTGATGCGGGGTGGAATAGTGTTTGGGCTTTTTTATGTCTCTTACCGCAAATAATTTTTGGCGGTCTTTTTGGGTTGTTTCCGCTCTTTTTTGTCTTTAACGCCGTATTTAAACGGGATGTGAAGGAAATGATGCTACAATGGGAAACCTTGCCAGAGCAGCAACAGCTAGACAACCAATCTCTTAACAGAAGACAATAGGGGGAAAAGTGACCGCTTCTTTAATCATTGGAATGTTGATTGCCGTAGGGACGACAATTTTTATTTGTTCTACAATTTTTATGATATTCCTTTCTACCGTGAAGATCATCTTGGCCATTTATTATTCGTTGATAAAACGGACAATCTTGTTATTGGCGACGCAGCGGAAATTAAAAAAGGGTGCAGCGCAGAATTTGAGGCATTATCAGGCAGGAGGGAGAGGACAGAATACAGTTCTTACAACACAGTTGCGTGCCTTTTCTTTTCAAGAATCTTTGCTTCTCTCAAAAAAAGATTATAAAATAATCTCTTGGATGGCTTTCATTGCAGTTGCGCTTTTTATACATGCTGTGCTTTTTTCGTCTTTTACTATACGATGTGCGATTGTTTCACACAATAATCCGTTGTTTTTTTTGTTATTGATTGAAGCGCTGCCGTTTTTGTTTATTTTGGTATGTAGTGCCATCACTTTGCCTGTTATTTTAATTCTCCATAGTCTCCTTCATTATGGCGTGAAAAAAACAGTAAAGAAATTAGAAACATTTGCTTGAGAAGAGAATGAAAATGATGATTTCATATCAATGCGATAGGGGGAAAAAGTGAGCATTATGATACAATATTTGAGTTTTTTAGGGGGCATCATCATTGCCGTTTTAATGGTTATGGTTATGGTTAGGCTTCCTTACCTGTTGATCAAGCATATCAGGTTATCTTTTAAACTCGCTCAAGACTTGAAAAAGAGTACGACGCAACAAAAGCAAGCCATACAACAATTGCGCAATGATCGGGGAAAAATGAAAAGACACAATCTCGCCCATAAGACCCTTGATGCGAAAATGCGCTTTCTTAACTTCAAAGAATCTCTGCCTTTTTATTCAAAAGAATGTAAAATAATTCTTTTTATCCTTATTCTCTTTGCTGTTTTGCAATCTGCTTTCTCTATCGCAAATTTTGTATGGTGGAAAAATGATAATGTTGCCTTTATCATGCAGCTTTTGAGCTTTATATGGTTAGGGATTTTTCTCTTTTCTCCGATCATTGGGATCATGTGCATAAAGTTAACGAGAAAATTGAACAAAATACTTCCACAATTGGAAGAAGCGATACAACAACGCGATCAGGCAATGCGTATGCAGAATGTGGAAGGGGGACAAAATGACGAGTAGTCTTATAACATTAATAGCCATTTCTTTCCTGTTCTTTACGCTCTTAAGTGTTTTAATATGGGTGCCAATCGTTGTCATTTATTACCTGTTTATCAAGCGTGCGCGGTTGTATTGCCGCGTGAAAAAGGAACTGAAATGCGTGTTGAATAAACGCGATATTGCCTTAAAACAGATCTCCCAAAAATAAAAAAGCAGCAGAATGTTTGATAAAAAACAGCTTTCTCTTGTTTGTCAAGACTATAAAAAAATATTCTATCTTTCTACGGTCATGGCGACTGCGCCAATAGTTATAACTGTTGTCGTTAAAATATGGCGAGGGCAGGACTTTGTTTCCCTTGTCGTATTCGAGCCACTGGCATGGATGCTTGCCTGTGTTGTTTTATTCTTACCGATTGTTTTTATTATGCGTTTTATCGTGACACGTCAGTTGAACAAGATGATACGGCAATTAGAAGAAGAGGTTGAGCAGAAAGGAGCACCCGTCATATTATACGATGTGAGCGAGGGGAAAGTGAGCGAAGGGAAAGTGAGCGAAGGGAAAGTGAGCGAGGGGAAAGTGAGCGAGGGAAAGTGAGCGAGGGGAAAGTGAGCGAGGGAAAGTGAGCGAGAGAAAAATGAGCGAGGGGAAAGTGAGCGAGGGGAAAGTGAGCGAGGGGAAAGTGAGCGAGGGGAAAAAGTGAAGAGAGGCTTTTGTTGAGCCTTGCTTTTGACTTGTTCATTAAGGTGCATGGGTGTACTTCTCGTTTTATGCTTTTTTATATTTGTGTCGTGTTTTTTAAAGAATTGGTGCTCTTGCTTGAGAGGTGCTCTTGCTTGAGTGGTATTTTTGTTTGAGTGGGGATTCTTGTGAGCTTTTAAGGGGAAAGTGAAGAGGGGCTGCTCTTGGACTTTACTTGTTGTTTCTGTTCTCTTAAAGAGAGAAAATCTTGTAACTTATTTTCTTTTATCAAGCATAAAAATCTGTCTTACCAAGCGATATTGAGAGCGAAAAATCTATACTTAAAGCAAAAGATATTCTGGTGTTTGGGGAAGAAGAGCCCATTTTTTTGCAGTTGGAGAGGCAAGACGCATAGAGAAGTCGCGCCAAAAGCTTAAGTTTTTGATCAAGACGTTTTGCTCCATGGAAAGTGCAAAAATCTTTTAAAGAGCTTGGGGTGGAGGGGGAAAATTGAAAGAAAAGAGAGACATCTCTTTCTTTACGAGACCGTTATTTATTTACGAGACCGCTAAGGACAGGTTCTCTCTCTCTCTGGATGAAAAAGGTTTTGTGCAATTTGGTTATGGAATTGTGAGAGACGCTGGTATTCATGCGGCGGCTTGCCAAATAATTAATCCTTATCATTTTGAGGCTTTATCATTTTGGGGGGGCCAGATTGACAACGAGGCATTGAGGCAAAGGGGTGGATTTTAAGGCAAAGAGATTGAAAATTTTTGAGGAAAAGGTAAGCGTAGGGCGTTTACGTCGTGTGCTTGAGGAAGCTTTAGATAAGGGCGATGACTGAGGTTGATCTGGGACTGAGGGTGATCTTGGCCGCGTGTTTGGGCTTTCAATAGAGCACCCTTCCTTGGGAAAAGGAAATTGTGCTATCTCTCAAGTGGACTCTTCTTTACTTGCACACCCTTGGGGCTTTGACATTGCTTGCTGATGTTAACATTTGGCAGCTTTCTCATAAAAGCTTTATGGAAGATGAAAGTTTTGGCTTTGAAAAAAAATATCGAAAAAATCAATTTGGGCCGGTTTTGTTGATGATTCAAATCGTCATAAAGACAAAGCAACCTCGTTACGCTTTTCTTGCACTCGTTTGCTTCTTCTTTGGAAAGCAGCTTATCTTCCTGAAAATAAAAAGAGCACTTAGAATTTTAGAGTCAGAGACCCAAATTTGTGCAATAGAAGAAGATATTTTATGAAAATTTGATCGACGAGAAAAGAGAAGCCTTAAGACAGCAGAGGATATATTGTGGGGAATAAAAACATGATGTTTGAAGTTGATGAAAAAAAAGCACCCCTGATATTGTCTTTATAAAAGATGAGGGATACAAGCGCTTGATATTGATGAACCCTCATTCATTGTGAGGACGAAAGCTTCGGTTCATGAAAATGGCTTGAAAATTGAAACAAATGAGGGATAAAAAATGAGGGGCAATGGAAAAAATGTATCATTGGATGAGGAATTACGGTCTTTTGCGCTTGAAGAAGCGTTTCTGACACGCAAAAATTATAAAGTCATCTTTTGTATTGCTTTCATTGTGGCAGCTTTAAGAATGGCTCTTCGCTTCGTACCCATGTTGCTTGGGTGGAAGTTGGCGGAGTGGGAAGGGGATGTCGTGGCAGCTCTCTCGTTAATCATGCAGCTTATATCATGGTTTATTTTTTTGTTCATCCCTGTTGCCTTTGTGGTTCGTATCATTTTCACGGTTCTGTTGAAAGAAAAGATCGATATGTTGGAGCAAGCAATCTGGACGCGGAGAAAAACCGCTTCTCAACAAAACAGCGCATGAAGGGGCGGGGAAAATGATAGATATTAAAATGATGGATATTGTTGTTGTACTCTCGTGGGGTGTGGGCTTGACGCTTTTCACGCTGCTTTCTGCTGTGGTCGTGATGTTTATTTGGGCATTGTATTACTCTACTTTCAAGCGGGTGAGACTGTATTGCCAAGTGACAAAAGAATTAAGCCGCGTGCTTGAACAACCTATCGCTTTTGAGCCGTCTAGTGGAGAAACGCCGATGATTAAGCTGTTATCTGAGGAAAAAGAGTTTTCTCTTTCTGATGAGGAAATCTTAACGATGGAAAGTGCAACGGCGCTTTTAAAGAGTTTGGGGTGGAAGGTGGAAATTGAGGGAAAAGGGGATCATTTGGCCACCTATTATTTACCAGATCGTGAAGTGCAGTTTCTTTATAATGCTGAGAAGGGGTATCCGCGATTTGATTGTGCAATTGCGGTGGTTTCTGGTATCCATGCGGCGGCTTGCCAAACGATAGACCCTTATAATTCTGGAGGCTTGATTGCTCTTGAATTGAGTTTTGATGTGAAGGGGGTGGAAATTTTTGAAGAAAAGGTAAGCGTTGGATGTTTACGTCGTGCACTCGAGAAAGCTTTAGAAAAGGCAATGACTGAGGTTGATCTTGGCAAGATGCTTCACTCTCAATATAGAATCCTGCCTTGGGAAAACAAAACTGTGGTCCCTCGGTTGGCTTCTTATTCCCTGCGTTATCTTGCAGCTCTGGCTTTGATGGGCGATGTTGAAACTTTACACTCTTATCAGAAAAGCTTTATGGAAGGTGAGAAGCTGGGCTTTGAAACAAGCATCGAAGAGGAGCATCTGGAACGCGCAATGGTGATTGCTCAGGCGGTAGAAAAGACAAAGCAACCCAGTTACGATTTGCTTCAACAGGCGGCAAAGGATTTTTCCATGGAGGTAGAGAGCTATGAATGTTTTAGAGCTACAGATCCCAATTTGTGCAATAGAAGAAGAGATTCTTATGAAAATTTGATCGAGGAAAAAAGAGAAGAATTAAGGCAACAGGGATATTTTGTTTACGAAAAGGACGCGATTTGTGAGGTTGATGGAAAAAACTATCGTCCTCATATTCTTTACATAAAGGATGGGGAGTTAGAATATATGGATGTAGAAATTAGGGTTGAGGAAAAAATTTATTGAGAAAAATAAAGAGTTTAGATAAGTTAAAAAGAGCTTAAACCTAAAAATAGAGCGTAAAAAGCGCGAAGCGTAAAAGCAGAGGGGAACAATGCAGGAGAAAAAAGCAACATTTGAAGAGTCTTTCTTTTCATTTAGAAAATTTATGGTGTCTTCAGTGGAAAGGCGTAAAGGGGTGGGAAGGTGTAAAATAATAGGGTGCCGCTTTTTTATCATGTTTTGTACGTGCCTTATCATGATGGCTTTAGAAATTTCTGCGGGTGCAAAATCTCTGGTACAGCCGTTGCAATGGACAAGATGGGAAGGAATTGGTTCTCTTATTTTTCTCTTACCAGTGTTGATATGGTTTTGTCTTCTCACACCCCTTCCTATTTTGTGGGGCATTTGTCGTTTTAAAGAGCGTAAATTGGAAAAAATAAAGAAAAAACTAAAAGAAAAAATAAAGCAGCAAGAGATTAATCAATGAGGTTATACACATGAGGAGTGAGGCCGCGGTTTTTATTTTGTTTCTGCCGATTGGATATTTTCTTCTAAATGCAGTTACAGTTTTTGCCATTTTTGTGAATATGATTATTGTGGCGCCTTATTATTCTTTAATAAAGCGTTTGAGGCTCTATTACAGAGTGAAAAAACAAAGACGTTTGATGAAAGAACATCCACAGCGTTTTTGTTTCTTTGAAAAAAGCGGAAAAGAAAAAGAGAGAGTGCCGCAAAACTTAGCACTAGAAACACAGATAAGTTTCTATTCGTTAAAAAAATGGCTCGCTTTTTCACGCAAAGATTATATCCTCCACGCATGCCTCTCTTTCATCATTATATTTTTCAAAGCTTATGTCTATGTGATTTTCTTTAAAGGGATAGATGAGATAGATGAGAGCAGATTTGAATATTTTGCCATTCTCTTGCTTTTCTGGTTTTTTTTATCGGTATGTATTTTTGCAACGATCCCTGTTGTTGTGATCCTTCGTGAAATTTTAACTCATCGATTGAAAAAGAAAATTCAGCAATTGGAAGAAGTGACTGAAGCAACCCAATCAATCAATTTATAAAGAGAAGGGGATAAAATGCATTACGAAATGGCGGCAGCTTGGACGGTGATTTTGATCATTCTGCTGGGGGGTGTTTTTGATTTTTTCTTAACAATACCCATTGTGGCACTGTATATTTCTTTTATCAAGCGTTTGATCTCGTATTACAAGGTTACCAAACAATTAAACGCAGCGCTGAAAAAGCGCATGTAGTGCTCGTGTCATGGGGGAGGCATAAGTTTTAGATCATGCCATTGCTTCACGGCTTGGGAGGAGGGCATCGATTGTTTTTCTCATTTTACGCTGATCTCTGGGGGAATGGAGGGCGTTGGGGGAAAAGGGCTGATGGCAATGAATAGGCTGATGATAGGTTTGTAATAGGCTTGTATAGGCTTTAATGGGGCGGTTTATCGGAAGTTTGTTTGTTTTCTGTGAATTTGCAAAATCGTAAAAGCGTGAAACTGTAATAGGGCGTGTGGTTGCTCAAGAGCCGTGAGGGTTGTGGGGCGGTTGGGGAGAAAAGGTGCCAATGGAGGATGGTTGGATTGTGAAATGCGTCAAAATTGGAATGGGGAAATGGAGGGCGTTGGGGGAATGGAGGAATGGAGGACGCGCTGGGGGAATGGGGAAATGGAGGGCGTTGGGGGAAAAGGGCTGATGGCAATGAATAAGGCTGATGATAGGTTTGTAATAGGCTTGTATAGGCTTTAATGGGGCGGTTTATCGGAAGTTTGCTTGTTTTCTGTGAATTTGCAAAATCGTAAAAGCGTGAAACTGTAAAAGCGGGTGTGGTTGCTCAAGGGCTGTGAGGGTTGTGGGGCGGTTGGGGAGAAAAGGTGCCAATGGAGGATAGTTGGATTGTGAAATGCGTCAAAATTGGAATGGAGTAATGGGGAATTGGGGGAATGGGGGAAAAGGGGTGATGGCAATGAATAGGCTGGTGATAGGTTTGTAATAGGCTGATGATAGGCTTTAACGGGGCGGTTTATCGGAAGTTTGCTTGTTTTCTGTGAATTTGCAAAATCGTAAAAGCGTGAAACTGTAATAGGGCGTGTGGTTGCTCAAGAGCCGTGATGGTTGTGGGGCGGATATGGGGAGAAAAGGTGCCAATGGAGGCGTAAAGGTTGGATTGTGCAATGCGTCAAAATTGAAATGGGGGAATGGGGAATGGAGGGCGTTGGGGGAAAAGGGCTGATGGCAATGAATAAGGCTGATGATAGGTTTGTAATAGGCTTGTATAGGCTTTAATGGGGCGGTTTATCGGAAGTTTTGTTGTTTTCTGTGAATTTGCAAAATCGTAAAAACGTGAAACTGTAATAGGGTGTGTGGTTGCTTAAGAGCCGTGATGGTTGTGAGAGGGGGATAAGCCCGTGTGAGAAGGGTTAGAAAAACGTTTGGTTTTGGAGCTGTTGATATAGGCATGCTGTTTAGAGGCGTAAGGGAGGGGGATTGTTCGTTCTCAAAGCCTATGATGTAAGAGAGTATGGGCTATTCAAGAGGGTGTTCGGGTATGGATAGAGATTGAAGGGACACTGCTTCTTTGCAAAGCCATAGGTGTTGCTCATAAGTTTTGTTTATTCATATGGTTTTTTATGGCATCCAGTACCTGTTGGCTTATCTCCTTATGGGTCAGCCATCGTAAACCTTTGGGCGTTGTTTTTTGTCCTAATTGAATGGGGATAAAATCAACCTTGTTTTTGCGCGCGTACTCGAGGATCATTTGATCATGCATGTTGGAACCAAAAATATGAAGAATACATGGCGGTTTAGGCAAAAGAGCCAACTGCTCAATTAATGCGCAAGAAAATGCATAGGCGGGCGAATGAATCCATAATATGCAATATTTTAGATCATGCCATTGCTTCACAGCTTCTAAAAATTGCGCCTTTGATGCCGCACAATCATAATCCAACGACACGCACAACTGTTTGTTGTGCAATGCCTCAAGCTGGACTTTATGGGAAAGAAAGCGTGCAGCAATAATCACTTCTTGCGGCTTTAGTGATTGATACAAAGGGGCAAGCATCCCTGTGCCCCCTACCACTAAATAACGATAGTGCGCATCCTTTTTTTTCATGCCCCCTCCCTTATTACTTTAAATCCCACCTCTTTGCTTTAAAAATGTGTACATTTCATCAGCAAGTCTTTCACAACGTGTTTGTACCTCTTCACTTGTAACTTTCCAAGTACGACCTTCATCATCTGAGGAAAAATCTTCGTTGGAAGAGGCGATTTGACATTGGAGTGTATAACCATAAAGCGTGTGCACCACCGGCACTAAATGCTCACACGGTTGTGCGCATTTTTTGGCCGTACTCCCATGAGAGATAAGCCCAACAGGTTTATTTAAAAAGGCATTATAGCTCAAATTATCAAGAGCATTTTTTAAAACACCCGAATAAGACCCTTGATAAACGGGGCTTGCTAGAATAACGCCATCAGCCGCTGCAATGGTTTTTACAAACTCACGGACCGCAGCACTTGGATTAGCCTCTACCTGCTGATGATAATCTGGATCTGTCATCGGCAAGGGCTGTTCACGCAAATCAACCCACTGAAGTGATGCACCCCGCTTTATGAGGCAATCCGCTAAATAATTGGCTAAAGTTCTTGTTAAGGAAGGTTGACGCACAGACCCCAAAATAATTGCTATATTCAACAGGATTCTCCTTTATCTTTTCCCCACAAGCCTATAACGCAAGGCTTATAAAGAAGTGTGAGTAAAATGGCGCGTATCAATGCTGTTTATAAAGAGCAATTGTGCTGATATCGCATAGTTATAGAATCAATCCATGCTAACAAGATTGTTGACAAAACAACACCTCAAACTTGCAAGGGAATGTTAGTGCTTTCATTAATATTAAAATGCTTGATCTCAAGAATTGCGGCTGTCTCTCTGTCTTAGAAGCGCTTTGATGAATATATTCTAAGCTATTGGCTTGCAAGATCTCCAATGAAAAATGGAATATATCGTCATATTTTGAATGATCATTGATCCTTTTAATTGGAATAAGAAAGTTGTAAGATTTTCTCATTTCAAATGCTCTTATTGCGCGATCATTTGCAAATCAATGGAAGTTCCTTTTTTCATGTCTTAAGTGGGGGGTCCGAAAACAATTGAGAAAAGAATAAAAATGCTTCTGTCTTTTCAAGGGATAAAGGCTATCGTAGAAGCTAGATAGGGCTGTTTTTTGGGCAGGGGTGGGGTTGTCGTAGGAGCCTTAGGCTAATGGGGTTGTCCGTGTTGAGGAACGAGTTATGGCGTGGCTTGTTGCAAGGGAGGGTAAGGCTATTGTAGAGGCCGCAGGGGGCGTATATGAATGGTGCCGGATTACATTTTTTATTGAAACAATGGTGGTGATAGAGTTTATAGTAAGGGGATATATTCATGGAGGCGCTATTGTTATCCCCTTCATGGGGGCTGTTCATGAAATGGGGGTGATGCGCGTTGGTTTGGAAGTGTTGAGAGATTTCTTTAAAACAAGCACGTGAATTGGCAAAACTATTGGCAACATGAATATGCAATACGAGTATTTTCTGGGGTGTTCTGTTTGACGATAATGGATGCAATTGTGCTTTGAGAGATTATGCGTGTCCTTATAAAGTTAGGGACAAACAGTTGCATAAAAGGGAAGAGCAAATGAAGGGGGAAAATTCCACATTTTATAACAAACGGTGCTCTCTTTTTTTGGGAAAATCATTTCGTTCTTATAAAGATCATATGATTATTTGTCTTATTTCTATCCTTATTGGGATAGGTTATAAAGCTCTTTTGATCCCATTAGAAGCCAAGTGGCCGTTGAGTGTATCGCAGGATAGCACTCTTTTGGCGCTCTTTGTGCTGCGTGAAGTCATCATGGTGGTCGTTGTTGCCTTGATGCCTGTTTTATTGGTGCTTTATCTCATCTTAACGTATTTGTTGAAAAAAAAGATTCAGCAGTTAGAAGAGGCTATCCAGCAACGGGGTCACACAATCGATCAACAAAATAATCCAGTAAAAAACAATAGAGAAAAAATAAGCTGTTTTTTTATCGTATACTTTTGGTTGATATTTCTGCTAAACGTCTTTTTTCCTGCGGGTGTTGTCATGCTCATTTTAGAATTTTACTATTTTGTTTTCAAGCGCGTGAGAACGTATCGTAAAGTGAGACGGGCATTAAAACGCGTAAGATAAAGAGAGTGACAAGGCGCTTTTGTAGCTATCGTGAGGGGTAAGAGGCAATGTTTAGAAGCTCTCGTGACACAAGAAGAGGGGATGGTTGGAAAATCATCTGGCAAAGAGGATAGCCTATTTTCGTTTGTAATGAGGAGGATGCTCTTAATCATTGGGAAGAGTAACCGCGCTTTTAGAAAGTTGGGGGGTTTTATTAAAAATAAGGAAAGCGCCATGCATCGCACTTTTCGTGGTTCTTAAAAAAGCGGGCATGAGATAAAGAAATGCATTTTTCATAAAAAAAGGAAGAGCAATGAAGGGGAAAAATTCAGAATTTTATTCAGCATTTTATAATGAACTACGCTATTTTTTTGGGAAAGATTATTTTTCTGTGCGAGAGCATGTTGTCATTTGGTTCCTCTCGCTCATTATTGAGTTGTGCAACAGGATTTTCTTTCTCTCATCTTTGGGTAGCCAAGAGAACTTGACAGGGTGGTGGGATACACCTCTTTTTCTCTCTCTGTATGCGTTTTGGAAAGTTATTACAGTGTGTGTTTGGGTCTTGTTTCCAGTTCTGTACATACTCTTCATAACATTGTGGCTTTTGTTGAGAAAAAATACTCAAAAATTGAAAGAAATAAACCAGCAACGGGGTAAAATAACCGATCAAAAGGATTGGTATAAAAAAGGCGATAGAGAAAAATGGAGTGATATTCTTGTTACAATATTCGGTCTCGTGCTTATGTGCGTGACACTGTGGGTTGCTTGTATTCCTATGATGATTTTACAACTTTATTATGGTGTCTTTAAGCAGGTGAGAACGTATCGCTGTTTAAGAAAAGAACTGAAAAACGTCTTGCAAGAACAGGATACAGCGTTTGAGAAGTCATGAGAGGGAAAAATAATGAAGAAATTATGAGAGATTCAGCCTTTATAGGGATTGCTCTCTATACCATTTTGCCTCTGATATTTTTTGGTGCTCTTTCATGAGGTGTCCGTAAACATTGCTCTAAGGAGCAGTGTTGAGGGTGGCATTGAGTGAAAGAAAAGCCGATTATGGATTAGTATTGATTTAAGGGAATAAGAGCCCTTGGGGTTTAGAGCCTAGAGTGAGTGCTTGGGACTTACTTTATCGTTTGAGGCGTGAGGAAGGAACGGTTTTGCTTGTAGGGGCGCGCGGTATATGGGTTGTTTTCGTATTTTTAGGAGCCTTGTTCATTCAAGCTTTGAAATGAATTCTATTGAAGTGGGGTTGCAGGGTGATTTTCTTGAAAATAAGAGAATTTTTGGGAAGAAAAAGCTGAATTGTGACTATTGTTTACAGATTGGCGTGGTTTGAAAATCTTTATTGTTTGCAATGTGAGGAAGGTAAGAGGGTGGCAAGGTAGCAGGAATATTATAATTTTTATTATGACGCAAACCATAATGGTCTGTGTACTTTTCTTTATTCCGGTGGTATTTGGGTTTTGCATCATCATAATGCGTAAATTGGAAAAAAATCCAGAAACGAGAAGAGGCAATCTCTGTGTGATAGCAAATAAGCTCTCTGTCGCACGGGTCTTTTCAAAGAGTGAGAGGGGAATACATGAAGGAGCAAAATTGGGCATCAGAGCAAGAAACGCATAAAGGAGTGCATTCTTTTTCGCTCCAGCAAGCGTTGCTTTCAGCAAAGGATTATAAAATTATCTTTGCTATTGCGGTTCTCATTATCATGTGGAAAATGGTTCTAGAAATACCAGGTGTATTGAATTGGCAGCTGACAGGGTGGCAATATGTTGTGCATGCCGTTCTCTTTAAAACAACGGACATCATAACGGTTTGTGTTATTATTTTTATTCCGGTTATGTTACGGCTTCGCACCAAAGTGACGGGTGAGTTGCGAAAAAATATTCAGAAACTAGAAGAAGCAATCTCTGTGCGAGAGCACATAAGCTCTCTGTCGCACGGGCTTTTTTAAAGACTGAGAGGGGAAAAATGAACAGTGATCCTATAGCCGTATTTCTATTAGATCCCGGATTCTGGGTGATGATTGTTATTTGCATGATCATTATCATGCTTATTTTAGCTCTTTATATCTCTGTCTTTAAACGGATGAAAATGAATTCCCAAGTGAAAGGCGAGCTGGAAAGAGTGCTTAAAGAAAATGATCTTGCAACGCAGCAGTTTTGGAAAGATGAAGCTGTGGTGCAGGAGAGGCGTTTGCAACTAAAGGAAAAAGAGTTCTCTGCCGATTATGATGATGATGATGAAATTCTCACGATAGAAAGTGCAACAGGGCTTTTAAAAAGCTTGGGATGGTCGGTGGAAATCGAGGGAAAGGGAGATTATTTGGCAACCCTCTTTTTACCAGATCGCGAAGTGCAGTTTCTTTATAACGAGAAACGAGTGGAAGAGTTTTCGCCTTTTGATCGCGGACTTTTAATTATGAGCGGTATTTTTGCGGCGGCTTGTCAGACGATTAATCCTCATAATTCTGGGGTTGTGCCAACGGTATTTATGAATTTTGTACCCAATGGATTGGAAATTTTTGAAGAAAAAGTGAGCGTCCAGCTTTTAAAGAAAGCACTCGATAAAACTTTAAAATGGACAATGGAAGATGATTCTTTGCATGGAATGTTTCGCTCTCAATATGGTATTCCCCCTTGGGAAAAAGACTCTTTATCTTGGGCACCGGATGATGACATAGAGCTCGCACCTTATGCTTTGCTGCATCTTGCTGCTCTTGCCTTACTTGGCGATGTTGAGACTTTAGCTTCTTATGACGAAAGTTTTACGGCAGGGGAGAAGCTTGGCTTTGATGAAACCATTGAAAAAGTCCATTTGGAACGCGCGATGGTGATCGCTCAAGAAGTGAAAAGGGAAGGAAAGTTCAGTTACGATCTACTGGAACGGGTTGCTGAGAAGTGGTCTATAGCCATGGACTATCAGCTTTTCAGAGTGAGATCCCCTAATACGTGTAATCAAAAACGTGCTTTTCATAAAAAATTAGTCGAGGAGAAAAAACAAGAATTAAGGGAACAAGGATTTGATGTGAGTGATGAACAGTTCGTGTTTGAAGCAGAGGGGGTAAAACATGCTCCTGATATTACTTATATTAAAGATGGTGAACCTGCATTTATGGATATAAAAATTGATTAGTGTTGTACTCTCCTGTTGAAGAAAAGCACTCTTATTTAAAAGATGTGAAAGCGCCATGATTGAGACGCTTTCACACCTTTCTTACCAGAGCCAAATAAAGGGCTCGAAAAATCAAGAATAATAGCCAAGATTTTAAAAAATAGACTGGAAATAGCTTGATCCTCAAGAATAGGGGGAAAAATCAATTATAAATTCTACTCTCTTCTTTAAGACTGTTCTGTTGTTTTGTTAGAAAATGCTCATAAATTATCGCTTATTCAAGTGCCTTATTCAAGCGGTATGAGGGAAAGGTCCATTGACTAAAGCGCTATGGGGGGAGCTTTAAGGGTTAGAGCCTTTAAGGGTTAGAGCCTTTAAGGGTTAGAGCCTTTGTCATTTGAGGGGAGAGGAAGGCAAAAAATGGCATTTTTGAGCAGTGTTAGGGTCTTTTTCCTTTGAGGTGTTTTTTGTCTTTAAGAAGTTCTTGTCAATGAAGCAGCGCTTGTTAAGCTGCAACAACGTTTCAGTATGGTGATATTGATACAAAAATTTATATGGTATTTTTGTGTTTTTCAGTCTGCTTCATGGAGATCTGTAAGCCAATCCGATGATGTAGGGGATGCATGGTCATTTTCTTGAAACAGAGGAATTTTTGGGAAGAACAAGAAGAATAAAAGGAATTTCTGATTCTCATTGATTAAAGCGCTATGGGGGAGCTTTAAGGGTTAGAGCCTTTGTCATTTGAGGGGAGAGGAAGGCAAAAATGGCATTTTTGAGCAGTGTTAGGGTCTTTTTCCTTTGAGGTGTTTTTTGTCTTTAAGAAGTTCTTGCCAATGAAGCAGCGCTTGTTAAGCTGCAACAACGTTTCAGTATGGTGATATTGATACAAAAATTTATATGGTATTTTTGTGTTTTTCAGTCTGCTTCATGGAGATCTGTAAGCCAATCCGATGATGTAGGGGATGCATGGTCATTTTCTTGAAACAGAGGAATTTTTGGGAAGAACAAGAAGAATAAAAGGATTGCGGATTCTCATTGATTAAAGCGCTATGGGGGAGCTTTAAGGGTTAGAGCCTTTGTCATTTGAGGGGAGAGGAAGGCAAAAAATGGCATTTTTGAAGGCTGTGATATTTGGCCAATAAAAATAAAAACACAATAAAAATTAAACTAAAACAAAGGAAAAATTAAACTAAAAAAGGCCCCATTTAAAAAGGGCCTTTTTATTTAAGTTTTACAATATATACAAAATGTATATAACTTTACTTTAAGAACTTTTTGTAGCTTATACTCTAGTAGAAACAAGTTGTATGAAATATATAATAATTGATCCTAAAAAACTAGCTATTGCATTCAATAAACTTTTTCCTTTCTCGTATATATCGTTTATTGATGCTTGTTCTGATGCGCTTCTATTACTGACTCTCAGTATATTCAATGTATCCGATGTGTCCCTTACTTGTTTAACAAACTGTAAATTTGTTTTCTCAATAGTATAAGGTGCAACAATAGGAGAGGGCTGTTTATTGACTATACGATCAGATTTTTGAATCGCGAGAGCTAAACCACTTGTGATAGCCCCCGCTATGAAAAAATATCTGATATTCATAGTTTTTCTCCTATATTTATTTCGATAAATAAATATCGATACGTATCATATATAAATTCGATTTAAATAACTATAGTAAAAATACAACAATCACAAAAAAGAATAAACTTTGTCTATATTTTGACAAAATTTACCCTTAATTGCCTTAATGAATTCTTTTAGATTCGATTTTATGAAGGCGTAAAAAGGTTTGAAAGCTCTGTAGGCAAGTGGAATCCCATAAGATGGGTGATACGGCAGTCGCTAGAAAACTTCCTTTTGTGCCTTTGACCAAGGATTCATAAAAATGAGGGTTCATAAATAATGAGATGCGATGAAAATTGAGTAAAACCCTTGAAGGGAAGGATTCACTCTATTGAAGGCGGAGTGAATCCTCTTATGGATCGGATACTGCCTTATGAGGGTTTGGCAGTTTCCGTTGAGGGGAAGGATGCACTCTTTTTGAGGGCTAGAGTGCATCCTCTTATGCATTGGATACTGCCTTATGAGGGTTTGGCGGTTTCCGTTGAGGGGAAGGATGCACTCTTTTGGAGGGCTAGAGTGCATCCTCTTATGCATTGGATACTGCCTTATGAGGGTTTGGCGGTTTCCGTTGAGGGGAAGGATGCACTCTTTTGGAGGGCTAGAGTGCATCCTCTTATGGATTGGATACTGCTTCATGAGGGTTTGGCAGTTTCCGTTGAGGGGAAGGATGCACTCTTTAAGGGCTGGAGTGCATCCTCTTATGGATTGGATACTGCCTTATGAGGGTTCGGCGGTATCCGTTGAGGGGAAGGATGCACTCTTTTTAAGGCGCGGAGTGCATCCTCTTATGGATTGGATACTGCCTTATGAGGGTTTGGCAGTTTCCGTTGAGGGGAAGGATGCACTCTTTTGAGGGCTAGAGTGCATCCTCTCATGGATTGGATACTGCCTTTATTGAGGGTTTGGCAGTTTCCGTTGAGGGGAAGGATGCACTCTTTTGAAGGCGGAGTGCATCCTCTTATGGATTGGATACTGCTTCATGAGG
>NZ_JBHIOG010000083.1:0-1797 GCF_042195435.1 Bartonella sp. CL162QHHD | reverse complement strand
TTGAAATGTCATTAAAACCGTTTGCGATATCAGAGATTAGCGACCCGTCTCAAGTACGGGTCGTTTTGTATTCGGGGGAAGGATTTGTACATGCGCCGCTTAATGGCGTTTTTGATTTACTGAAAGCAGCTTTGAAAACAGAGCTTAATGGTTCACTGAAAGATTTAGAGAAGCGCTTAGAGACCTTAAGAGAAGAGTTTGAAGATTTGAAAGAGTGTTCATTGGATGAAGCCCTCTGAATGAAGGAATAAAGCAGATGAAGATACCCGATCATGAACATGAATATTTGATACCTGTCGCGACGAGAGAAGAAATGATAGCAGGAACTTCTCAAGACAGTGTTGTTGTTCCGAAGCTTTTAGGGACGGCATCTTTGTATTCGTATGAAACCTTTGCGCCGTTAGAGCAGGTTGTTAATGCAAGGCAAGAAGCAGAAAAAGCCATGGCGCGTGCGAATGGGGCGCAACAAACAGCAGATCAAGCGAAAACTATAGCAGACACAGCAGCGAGTTCAGTTACTGTAGCTTCTGAAGCCAAGACGACAGCAGAGACAGCTTTAGAGCAGGCAAATACGGCATTAACAGTATCCAATGCCGCCAAGACAACAGCAGAGGTATCGAAAACCTCTTCAGAAGATGCCAAGATGAAGTCAGAAGCGGCTGAGAGGTTAGCGCAAGAAGCCAAGCGTATTGCGGATGATACTAAAGGTGCAGCTGATAGAGTGGCGACAACGGTCACGGAAAGCTCTCAAAGAGTGACACAAGTTCAAAGCACAGTAGAGACAGCTTTGACAGAGGCAAGAGAAGCCAAGGCAACGGCAGGAGATGCAAAAACACTTTCCGAACAAACCAAGAGCGCTTTTGATGATGCCAAGCAGGTGATGGGCGAGGTGAAGAATGTTGCAGAAACAGCAGCAACGAACAGTGGGCAAGCTCTCACGACAGCTTCTGAAGCTAAGATGACAGCTGATAGAGCCTCTTCNGTTGCAGAAACAGCAGCAACGAACAGTGGGCAAGCTCTCACGACAGCTTCTGAAGCCAAGATGACAGCTGATAGAGCCTCTTCGGTAGCCGGTGATGCAAAAGAAACGGCGTCTAAAGCCCTGTCGGTAGCTCATGGTCTTAAGCAATCGGTTGATCATGTCAAGAATACAGCTGAGGGAGCCAAAAGGACAGCAGAAGGAGTAGAGCAGAGGGCTTTAACAATAGAAGACGTTGCTACACAAGCCAAGACTAAAGCTGGTGAAGCCAAACAATTGGTTGAAGAAGTTAAGACGACAGCGCATTTAGCAGAAACGTTAGCGAATAATGCAAAGCAGTTAGCGGATAGTGCAAAAGACACAGCGGTGGAAGCGAAGAATAAAGCAGAGGATGCTCATGTCCTATCGCAAGAAGCTAAGAGCACAGCAGAGACGGCAGAAGAGAAAGCCGCAAGAGCCGAAAAGAAGGCAGATGATGCGACAGTTACAGCTTCTGAAGCCAAGACTATGGTGCAAGAAGCAAAACAGGCGTTAGAGACATCAACAGCGCAACAAGATGCTTCAGAAGCACTGTCTCAAGCCGCTGAAGCGAAGAAAGTAGCAGATCAGGCAGCAACGTTAGCCAATGAAAGTAAAACGACAGCTGTTGAGGCAAAAGGTTTAGTGGAGGAAGTAAAACAATCGGTAGCGACAGCGACAGCAACAGCAGAAAGCGTAGCTAAGGAAGCTAAAGTAGCATCAGAAAGCGCTGTTAGGGTGGCGAATACAGCGAGGACCACAGCAGAAGAAGCCAAGAGTGCAGCGGATAGTGCAACAGC
>NZ_JBHIOG010000082.1:0-32580 GCF_042195435.1 Bartonella sp. CL162QHHD | reverse complement strand
TGAAGACACTTCTGTTCCCCTTGTGCAATAATATCTTTATGTTCAGCGCACTCTTGCTTTTTTTGCTCAAGTTGTTCAGTTAAATGCTTGTTCTGATAAATTGCCAATGCAAGCATTAAGCTTCCCCCACAACACACTATCATTGCCAAACCGAACAAAAAATCCACTGAGTATCCCGAATACCACGACTTCCCCATCCATATGATGCAGAAAATCATAACGCCGCATCTTACACTCCCACATTTTTTCCCCCATTTCCAAATGACCTTAATTGTAGCTATTATGAAAGCTATTGCCAATTTTATGTCTTCTTCCATTCTTGCTCTCTTTTATTCCCACCAATATTTAACGCAGCTCTTTTATCGATTTCTCGATATTGTATCATTATGTGTACATATGATTTGAAAATAACTACATATTATATTTTAATAAAAACAATACATAAAATATAGATATTTTTTCTGGTAAAATAAAACAATTTGTATTTAATTGTACTGCTCTAATGATTTATGCACTTTTAAGAAGAGCTTTATAATTCTTAAAATGCACTCCCACAATATTGGTTCAAAGTACTCAAAAGCCTAACACAGCAAAACATGGCTGCGTGCTCACCTTGTTTTATAAAATTGATAAAAAGCGTCTTTCTACTCATTTATCGGCTCTTTTTTAGTAAAGCGACATCATCATACACTTTCCTAATCCCCTCAATATTACTACAGCCCTTAAAACTTGAGACGCTTCATGAAGAAGACTTATTCTTTCTTTAAGTATTTTTACTTCACGCAATCTTCCCTGCTTGGTATATGCAAGAGACATGGTTTTGACTAATGCAACATAATCAAATTTGAAACGAGAAATTCCATGTAAGATCTTTCATGAAAAACAATGAGTTATCATTATAAATCAACGTGAAGATACTGTTATAAAGAGAACTCCTCGCTCATCTTAATAGTCCATAGCGATTTAACTGGATATCGTTTTATATTCTGTACACAGAAGTGTCTTTATAAAAATACTTCATCTCAGGCAAAAAAAAAAGAACAGCCTATTAAAAAAGAAAAACATCTCAATGCTTGCCTTTCTTTTTTCCATGAGAGTTTCAAATTGATAAGCCTGTCTGAAAAGAGTACTGTTTATGCCCTTAAAAATACTGCTCTTGTATCAAGATCACTTACTCAGATGAGAATTGCAGTTTAGCCAAATGCGCATAAACATTATTTTTTTATAATGAGTTGTGTGTTCCTTCTTCCACAAAAGCGCCTTTATCCATCACGAGAATACGATCTGCTTTTAAAACTGTTGCCAAACGATGTGCAATGACCAAGGTTGTATGATTTGCATCAATCCTTCTAAGGCATTTTGCACCAACTTTTCACTGTTTGCATCTAAAGCAAATCTTGCTTCATCAAGTAGCAAAATTTTGATTTATAATAATAATTCATTGTCTTGTATGTTGAATGAGAATCCCGAATACCGTAAGATTCTCTCATTTCAAACCTGCTCCATGGTGAACCAATCAAAACCATGTCTTTTGCACGTACCAAGCGGAGAGAGCCCGCGTGAATAAAAAAACTATTAAGAAAGGACTTAAAATGCCTATAGTAAATCGTCTCAAGTGCCAAAGGCTGTAGCAACATCGACGAGTTGGCAAATATAATGATGGTTCCCGATTGCAGCAAGAGGGGTGCATTTCTTAAAATCGCCCGTGCAATACCGATGCGTTGTTTTTGCCCCCCAGAAAGCATAGTACCACGTTCTTCTACTTGCGTATCAAAGCCATCTGGTAAAGCTTGAATAAATTCAAATACATTGGCAGCTCTAGAAGCGGAAAATACTTCCTCTCCATGGGTATGTTCAGTTCCAAAAAAGAAGAAAAGTTTGCAATTATTTTATTTCAAGTCTTTATACTCTAGGGAAGAAAGGATTTTTGCGTGTATTTCAAAATGATTTTTGAATTTAAAAAACGCAACCACAATGATTTATAGACCCATCTGTTTATGTCGGATGCGTTTTTGAATTAATATTTAAAGTGCACTCTTTGATAGGATCAAAAACTCATCGTTTGCAATCGTTTTGTTTAAAACCCTTGTACCCCATAAAAAGGAGGCTTTTACATGCCAATATTACCAAAACGATTTTTGAATTTAGAAAGACGACCACCACGATCTACGAGTGTTTGGGAGCCACCTGTCCATGCCGGATGCGTTCTTGGATCAATATCTAGATTAAGAGTATCGCCTTCTTTTCCCCAAGTAGAGCGCGTCGTATATTGGGTTCCATCCGTCATAACAACGGTAATTTTGTGATAGTTGGGGTGAATATTCGCTTTCATGCGTCAAACCTTTTGCGTTTATAGAATGAAATAGCACTTGCTTGTTTTTTTAAGTGCACTTCCTTTGTCTTTTTGATACATTGATTAAAGTATTTATTCCTATAACTGAGCACGCATCAAAAAACAAGTGTTCAAGATACATCATTGTATCAAGTGTTACAAATCCAATACAGTGAGCAAAATTTTATGACATTACGTTCTCGTTCAGAAAAATCGACAAAGCCTTCCCCTAAGAAATCTTCATTCTCTTCGCTTGCAATTTTTGTTCCTTATCTTTTGCGCTATCGTTGGTTGTTTATCTTTGCTTTTCTAGCGTTATCTGTTGCTGCTCTTGTCACATTAGCTTTGCCTGTGGCTATCCGCCAAATGTTTGATCATGGGTTTTCTACTTCAAGCCATGGACATATCAATTTTTACTTTGGAATTTTGTTTATCTTAGCCTTGTTTCTCGCATTTGCTTCAGCAGCCCGTTATTACTGTGTTATCACCTTGGGAGAACGGATTGTTGCCGATTTACGGCGTGATGTGTTTGTCCATATTATGAAACTTTCTCCTGCTTTTTTTGATCGGTCACATTCAGGAGAGATTGTTTCAAGGCTTCTCACAGATACCACACAAATAAAATTAGCTGTGGGCTCTACCGCCTCTACCGCTTTACGTCAGCTGATTATCGTGATCGGAGCCGTCGTGATGATGGTGATCACCAATGCTAAATTGTCTTTGTTGGTTTTAGCGGCTATTCCTGTTGTGGCCATTCCCTTGGTAGTCTTTGGACGTAAAGTTCGCTCTCGTACCCGCGCGGCGCAAGATCGTCTTGCAGATGCCAATGCTGTTGCTACAGAGCAGGTAAGCGCTATTCGCACTGTGCAAGCTTTTACCGCTGAAAAACTCGTTACAATACGTTTTTCACAATTGATAGAACGTGCTTTTCAAACAGCACGTGCTTCTGTAATCTTGCGCTCCTTTTTTACGGGGTTTGCAATTTTTTTGGTTTTTAGCAGTGTGGTTGCTGTTTTATGGATTGGATCGCGCGATGTTTTGAATGGAACGATGACAGGAGGAACATTAGGGCAATTTGTCCTTTATGCGGTTTTTGGAGCTTCTACTTTTGCGCAATTATCGGAACTGGGAGCAGAATTAATCCAAGCAGCAGGCGCTGCTGAACGGCTTGCCGAATTGTTACAAGAACAACCTACTATTGTAGCACCTAAAAATGCTTTATCATTAGAGCAACCTATTCGAGGTGAACTTGTTTTTGATCAGGTTGATTTTACTTATCCTTCTAGACCACAAGAGAAGGTTTTACGCTCGCTTTCATTTTCTGTAAAAGCAGGCGAAACGGTTGCTTTTGTTGGGGCTTCTGGAGCAGGAAAAAGCAGCATTTTTTCTTTGATCCTTCGTTTTTATGATCCGACAAATGGAACAATTCGGTTGGATGGCATGGAAATTAATCGCCTTTCTTTACAAGATTTACGCAGTGCAATTTCCTATGTTCCACAAGATGTCGCCATTTTTGATGGAACATTGCGTGATAATATTATTTTTGGAACTGAAACTACCCATGAAGAGGAAATCCTTGCTGCCGCTAAAGCGGCTAATGCACTTGAATTTATTCAAGCTTTACCAGATGGCTTGGATACGCAAGTAGGAGAACGTGGTACCATGCTTTCTGGGGGGCAAAAACAACGCATTGGTATTGCACGGGCAATTTTAAGAAATGCGCCCCTGTTACTACTTGACGAAGCAACATCTGCTTTAGATGCAAACAGTGAAAAGTTGGTGCAAGACGCTTTAGAAGGATTGATGCAAAATCGTACAACCTTGGTCATTGCACATCGTTTGGCAACAATTTTAAAAGCTGATCGTATTCTTGTGATGGATAAAGGCGCCCTTGTGGAAGAAGGAACCCATGCCGAACTTGTGGCAAAAAATGGCGTTTATGCTTACCTCGCAAAACTCCAATTTTCGCCTGAGTAAGTGATCTTGATACAAGAGCAGTATCTTTAAGGGCATAAACAGCACTCTTTTCAGACAGGCTTATCAATTTAAATCTCTCATGGAAAAAAGAAAAGCAAGCATTGAGATGTTTTTCTTTTTTAACGGGCTGTTCTTTTTTCTGCGCAAGATGGAGTATTTTTATAAAGACACTTCTGTGTACAGAATATAAAATAATACCCAGTTAATCTCTATGGGCTATTAAGATGTGCAAGGAGTTCTCTTCATAACAGCACTGTCACGTTGATTTATAAGGATAATTCATTGTTTTTCATGAAAGATCATGAATACCATAGGATTTTCTCATGTCAAACCCTCATAGTGAGTCAAACAAAATCTCTTGGCTTGCTCATCACAAGCAGAGTTGGTGTGTGGAGTAAAACGGTACAAGAAAGAGGTAAAATACCTCCCTTGCCCCTTTACGTTCTAAGGGCTGTCAAAACATTGGGGCGCTGACAAAAGAGTATACGCTGGCAAAAAGTATAATAGGTAGCTCGCTTTCTTGAAGCCTTTATGCGGGCTCACTTGATAGGCTCTAGGGACACAAGCTCTATCCTAAAGACTGACCACACTCTTTAAAAAACTGAATATTAAAATTTTTTCATGCCCTCTCTCACCGCTCTAAACAATAGTGTTTACCGAAAATCATGACAAATTGTAACTCACAAATACGCTTCTCTCTATTGCAAGAGTATCCTTTTATGCTCTTTCAAAAACACGAACACTTTTTGAATATTGTTTGCAGATCCGTCTTATTGAAAAAGAGCAAAGACTTTTTTAGCACTTTTGGGCTTCTTATAACTTTTGTATGAGCGCGTATAAGCAACAGCTTTTATAATAAACTGGCTTTTGGCAAAATTGTAAAATTTTATCAAATTTATTGTTTTTAAATATCACCACGACCACTGTTCTGCTCTTGCAGACACGCAACCTCAAAACACTTTCTCTTTGCTCACAAATCGTCTCTCCAGCTCTCTCTTTCAGGCATAGCCCATAAAAATAAGGATAGAGTACTTCGATTGAACACCATCTTCTCACCCCCTGCCCCATATATTTTACAGCTCTCAATTTTATAGCCACCCCCTGTCGTGCTTTAAGAAGGCATTTTAACGATGATAAGAACATGTACAAAGAGGATATATCTTTAAGGTGTTTATGTTTTAAAGCTTGCACGAAATCGTAATTTTTTTGTATAGCGAGTCAAGCATATGCAGAACTGACACCCTAACCATTTCAAACCATTCAGCTGTTTCAGGAACAGATAAGCCAAGTTCTACGATTATATCTTCAACCACGAATTCACCGAAGTACGGAGGATTTTCATCATTTTTTAGCGCTCCCTCTTCAGTGATCCTCTAGATAATTAACTCATTCAGCATCTATACCAGCAAAGCGAAATATTACGTGCTAATTTTCCTTTACATTCATTAGCCAAGCCCCCTCAAAATGACCTTTTAATAAATAGAGCTAAAAGGATAAGTCTTCAAAACCATTTGGTGAGATAGCTATATCAAGAGCACCTAAAATACGCCTTAGTTTCTAAGATAGGCAACTTCCCCCCTTTTATTGTATCAGTCTTGTAGAAGGCTTTAAACCCTTTATGTTTAAATCAATAAATCATAATTGGATTATATTGCATAAAGATGCTTTTTCTCATTTTTCCATTTAACACACGATAAGTTACCATTTAGGCACGATGAGAAGCTTGCCCCTTATATCATGATTTCAGAACCGCATGAGAAGAATAAAAGATGATGTGGCTTAATAAGAGAGTTTGTTCATAAGCCGTTTTTCTGTCTTAAGGTCAAGGATGCCGTTAGGCGCAACTTGTAAAGGGTTGCCTTGAGGCTTAAGGACCCAAAGCTTGTTAGCCCCTTCATTGAACGCGGGTCTGATGTCATTATTTTGGAGAGCGATTATTAAGAATTTGAGAGGCAGACAGCCTCTCATTTTGATTTGTATGCAAACGAATTGCACCCTATTTATTCAGGGAGAATAAGAACATACCCAGGAGGTGCTAAACGGAATAAGAGAGCGTCGTAACCCCACGCAGCAGACAGGCAGCAAATAGAAGAAACGCCTTCAGCAATTGCCATGAGTAATGCGAACGATATACCGGCTTCATCTGCTGTTGCGTCACGGCGTTCTAAGTAGTATCCGACAAAAAAGAAAAAGCACCCTATTCCACTCACCGACCCAAAAACTTTTAATGCGGTATGAACCGGTCCACGTATGCTGAGCAAGATAATAAAAATTATGAAAGTAAATACTGTAAAGACCCCTTCGAATACCCCACGCACCATATTGCACAATTTTCGCATCATAATTGCAGAAAAGCTCTGTTCTGCGTATCGATTTTTTCTTTTGATGCTTGTATTCTTAGAAGATATGCTGTTATTTTTAGAAGATATACCGCCCACAACTCCCCCCGTTTTAAGCCAAGATGCTATGAAGTTAGTTATCTTTAATTATATCATCAAAAAATACAAGAAAAATTTATCCATTTTAACGAAAAAATAGGTGTTTTATTGAGGTGCAAATCTATTTTGTTAGCAAGAGTTATTCAATTCGTTCGCCAATAGAAAAACTACCCCCATTGAAGAGGAAGCTATCCTGACGCAGAAAAGCTTCATAAGCTGTATTCCAATCCGCTCAGAAATCGCAACTCTCTAATCTACCCGCTTAATCCACCTTTGAAACTGCAATCAAATAAATTCTGCTGATGACAAGTAATGACAACATGAAAAAGAAAAAATATCACAATATCAAACTCTTCAATACAGTATGAGCTTTCTGATTTTCACTCAAAAAGCAAGTGCCCACCCATGAACGACACCATACTAAAGTGCTGTGCATTCACAAATTTCCTAGCATTATCTCCCCTTCTCGAAATTGCACCTCTCCCGCAATCTTATCTTTCGATAGCACCCATTAAAGACTTTTAAAAGGTCCAAGGAAAAAACTCTCTGAGAAAGCTTTCAAGTCTAAAACGCCCCCGCCATTTTTATCATGATGAGGGCACAAAAAATCACGCAGAAACATGCAAAATCTCTCCGCATTTAAAAACAGGGCTTGTGCTTCAATCGCACGCTTTTTCTTGTTCTTTTGTCCATTGTCCCAAAGCCGCAAGATGGTTCATCCGAGCCCGATGACGAAATGCCTTCTGTGCAACAGCAATATTTTCATCTTTTCCCGCCCATGCTTTTAAGGCAGCTGCTTGCAGTGCTCGTCCATAGGAAAAGGTCAATTTCCAAGGCAATACGCCCAAAGAATTCATAGCAGATAAATGCGCCGTTGCTTCCTGATCAGACTGCCCTCCAGAAAGAAAAGCAATTCCGGGAACAGCGGCAGGAACAGTCTGTTTAAGCACTTGGACGGTCTTTTCAGCAACTTCTTCAACAGAAGCGTTGCGTGCATCCTTTCCATCAATCACCATATTGGGTTTTAAAATCATCCCCTCCAAAAGAACACGAGCTTCAAACAATTCTTTAAAGACGGTCTGTAAGACAGCTTTTGTCACCTCAAAGCAGCGTGTAATTGAATGCCCACACGATGATCCATCCATCAACACTTCCGGCTCAACAATCGGCACAATCTTGAACTCCTGACACAAGGCAGCATAGCGTGCAAGAGCTTGTGCGTTTTGTCTTATGGCGCCTCTTGTTGGCAAAGTGTGTTCATCAATAGCAATTACCGCACGCCATTTAGCAAAACGTGCTCCCAAAGCATAATAGTCTTTTAGCCTCTCACGAAGACCATCCAACCCTTCGGTAATTGTCTCTTGAGAGAAAGCGGCCAAGGGTTTTGCACCGGTATCAACTTTAATCCCTGGTAAAGCGCCTGAATCCCGAATAAGATCCGTCAACATTTTTCCAGTTGATGCTTTTTGCCGAATGGTTTCATCAAATAAAATAACCCCAGAGATAGCGTTTTCCATTGCTTCTTTTGTACTAAAAAGCATTTCACGATAAGCACGGCGCCTATCTTCATTGGATGCAACACCAATGCTTTCAAACCGCTTTCCAATGGTCGCCGTACTTTCATCTGCCGCCAAAATACCTTTACCCGCATGCACCAAAGCAAGTGCAATATCTTCAAGCCGTTCATTCATAAAAAATTCCTCTTTATTTTGTCTTAATTTCTAAAAATGCGCAACACTATCAAAAAACACTCTACACGACTGTATAGTTTTTCTTTAACCTTCCCTTCAAAGAAGCCCTTTAAGCCTGCATGAGGGCAAGAATACCAGGAAGAGTCTTTCCTTCCATCCATTCCAAAAAAGCTCCTCCAGCAGTCGAAAGATAAGTAAAATCATTGGCAACACCGGCATGATTAAGGGCAAAAACCGTATCGCCCCCTCCCGCAATTGAAACCAACTTTCCCGTCAAACTACGTTCTGCTGCATGGCGTGCAACGGCAATGGTTCCCTTATCAAAGGGAGACATCTCAAAAACACCAAGGGGTCCATTCCACACAAGAGTAGCAGCTTCATCTATCGCAGCATTGATATGCGCAATAGAGCGCGTCCCAATATCCAATATCATGCCATCTTGTGGAATATCTTCAATGTCATAAAGACGATGCGGTGCATCTTTTTCAAAACGAAATCCAACGACAGCATCCTGAGGGAGCAGAAGCGTACAGTGACACTCTTGCGCTTTTTTAATGATTTTTTTTATCGTTTCCATCAATGCATGTTCACACAGTGATTTCCCTACATGGATACCTTGCGCAGCTAAAAAACTGTTAGCCATCCCCCCACCAATAATTAAGGAGTCAACTTTTTCCACCAAATGATTAAGCACAAAAAGCTTACTAGAAACCTTTGCTCCTCCCACAAGGGCAACCACAGGACGTGCTGGATTGCCAAGTCCTTTTTCTAATGCCTGCAATTCACCTTGCAAAGAGCGTCCTGCATAAGAAGGCAACAAATGCGTTATTCCCTCCACCGAAGCATGGGCACGATGAGAAACTGAAAAAGCATCATTAACATAGAGATCTCCATTATGAGCCAAAGCTTCTGCAAAAGAACAATCATTCTTTTCTTCACCAGCATAAAAACGAACATTTTCAAGCAGTAAAACACCACCATTTTGTAATGACTCAACTGCAACCTGCACCGCCGAACCGATACAGTCCGGAGCAAAAGCAACCGGCTGATTAATGATCTTTTCCAGCACTTGCACAACAGGACGGAGTGAAAACTCTTGCTCTACCTTTCCTTTGGGGCGACCACAATGAGAAAGCAGAATAAGTTTAGCACCACACTTTTGTAGCTCAATGAGTGTCTCTTTATGCCGTACAAGACGCGTCTCGTCACAAACTTTGCCCTGTGCCATAGGAACATTAAAATCTACGCGCACCAGAACACGTTTGCCCAAAACATCAACATCATCAAGTGTACGAAACCCCATCACTGCTTCCTCTTCACTTTCCATTGTTTCAAATAAAAACGCATCCAACAACCCTGCCCACTTTTCTTTCCACTTATCCCCCTCTTTGCTTTTACAAGAGATCCACGACAGCCTATCTCTCACCCTTTGCTTAATAAAAATCCAAAGCTTTTATCGTCAAATGTACAAAAGCCCACCATTGCTCTTAATCTTCATATTCCATTGTGGCAAACAAATGCATTGGCTCAACTTGATCTCCATTAAAGCTTCCTTTTACTTCTAGGAAAAAGAGTTTACATCTCCTGTTTTCTAACGTTTTCTCAAAAGGTATCTCGTTCAGATCTTACTTTTTAAAAGTTTACTCTTTCATGCATCTTTTAAAAGCACGTATTGACACAGTATTAAAACAAAACACATCATCAATTTTTCAATAGCCTCTTCTCTCTAGCGCATGAGAACAACAGCCTCTATCTGTTTTTCTCAAAATTGCACAAAAATGAGACTTTTCCCTATGAAAAGAGGACCCTGAGGTCCTCTTATATTGTCTTAGCAAAAGCCACTGCCGTATCACTCATACGGTTAGAAAAGCCCCATTCATTATCATACCAAACCAGAACGCGACAGAGCTTACCATCAATCACTTTGGTTTGATCATTGTGGAAAATAGCTGAATGAGGATTATGATTAAAATCACAACTCACGAGTTTCTCTTCTGTAGTGTCCAAAACGCCCTTCAAAGAACCCTGTGCAGCAGTAGCAATAGCTGTATTAATTTCTTCGATTGTTGTGGAACGCTTAGCGATAAATGTCAAATCAACCACAGAAACATTAGGGGTCGGAACACGAATCGATACACCATCAAGCAATCCCTTTAATTCTGGCAAGACCAATCCCACAGCTTTTGCCGCTCCTGTTGAAGTAGGAATCATAGAAAGAGCTGCCGCACGTGCACGATAAAGGTCCCGATGCATTGTATCCAATACAGGTTGATCACCCGTATAAGAATGGATTGTTGTCATAAAGCCCTTTTCAATGCCGACCGTATTGTGTAAAACTTGTGCAACAGGCGCCAAACAATTGGTTGTACAAGAAGCATTTGAAACAACGCGATGCTCGCTGCTTAAAGATTGATGATTAACCCCATAGACGACCGTAAGATCTGCTCCTTCAGAAGGCGCAGAAATAAGAACACGCTTTGCCCCCGCATCTAAATGAGCACTTGCTTTATCACGCGCAGTAAAAATACCCGTACATTCCAAAGCAATATCGATATCCAAATCTTTCCAAGGCAATTGAGCAGGATCACGCTCTGCGCATACCTTTATTAAACCACCTCCCACATCAATAGCATCCCCTACCACCTTAACGATCCCAGGAAAACGCCCATGAACTGAATCATAGCGTAATAAATGGGCATTTGTTTCCACCGATCCCAAATCATTAATTGCAACCACTTCAACATCTTGTCGTCCACTTTCCACAAGTGCACGTAAAATATTGCGACCAATACGACCAAACCCATTAATTGCAACACGAACTGTCATTTCACATGTTTCCTCATCAATTTTTTAAGCACAACATTTAAAACACAATAAATGGGTATTTCACCAATCCAAAATCATTAATTCCCACAATGTCAATATCTTGATCACTCACTCACTTATCCACAATAATGCACAAGATCATCCACAATACTGCACAAAATATGATGCCCTACAATCACCCCATTCATGACAACATAAGCTGTCACTTTGTCTTTTCCTCTTTGATCTTTTCCAGCTCTTTTTCAACGGTGGCAACAACATTTTCCCAAGTAATACCAAAATGCGCATAAAGGGCATCAATTGTTCCACTTGCCCCAAAGCCCTCCATACCAATAAACACACCATCACAGCCAATAAAACGGTCCCATCCTTGGGCGACAGCAGCTTCAATGGCAATTTTAATCGGTGCATCTCCAATGAGAGCACGCTGATAGGAGAGAGATTGTTGAGAAAAAAGTTCAAAACAAGGCACAGAAACCACACGCGTTGGGATGCCTTTTTCTTCTAACACCGCATGTGCCTCCACTGCAATTTGCAATTCTGAACCAGAAGCAAACAGCGTCACTTGTGCATCATCGCTAGCTGTTAGGAATTCATAAGCACCAAGCATACAGAGATTTTCTTCTTCATACTCTTGACGCAAAAGCGGTAGATTTTGTCGACTTAAAGCCAAGGTAGAAGGCGTCCCGCGTGCTTTCAAAGCCAATTGCCAACACTCGACTGTCTCCATAGCATCGGCAGGACGGAACACAAAATGATTAGGCATTGCACGCAGGCAAGCCAAATGCTCCACGGGTTGATGGGTCGGACCATCCTCACCAAGACCAATAGAATCATGAGTCATGACATAAATCACCCGCAACCCCATGAGAGAAGACAAACGCATAGCAGGACGCATATAGTCAGAAAAGCATAAAAAGGTTCCCCCATAAGGAATAAAGCCGCCATAAAGGGCAAGACCATTCATCACAGCTCCCATTGCATGTTCGCGAATTCCATAATGCAGATAGCGCCCTGAAAAATCTTCAGCAGAGATACTTTTCATCTGGCTACTTTTTGTATTATTAGATCCGGTTAGATCAGCCGAACCACCAATAGTCTCAACAACGACCTCATTGATCACTTCAAGAGCCATTTCCGAAGCTTTACGCGTAGCAACAACGGAGCGCTCTTCAACCAATTTCTGTTTATAAGTATCAATAGCGCCATCAAATCCGCCCACGAGATCGCCCCGCATCAATCTTTCAAACTCCACACGCTCTGAGACAGGAAGATCAGCAAATTTTTCTTCCCATTTTTGGCGTTTTTTAGCAGCATTGAGACTAGCCAAGCGCCAATTATCGAGAATATCGGCTGGAATAACGAAAGGCTCAGCATCCCACCCTAAAGCGATACGGGTTTCAGCGATTTCTCGTGCGCCCAAAGGGGCTCCATGAACTTTATTGGTACCCGCTTTATTTGGTGCTCCAAAACCAATTGTTGTTTTACAAGCGATCAAAGTTGGTTTATCGGAATTTTGTGCCGCCTCAATAGCCCGCGCAATTGCTGCTTGATCATGCCCATTGACTTTATGTGTCTCCCAACCAGAAGCCTTAAAACGCGCAATCTGATCTGTACTGTCAGCAAGGGAAATCTCTCCATCGATAGAAATATTATTATCGTCCCACAACACAATAAGCTTATTGAGTTTCAAATGACCGGCAAGGGAAAGTGCTTCTTGAGATATCCCTTCCATAAGGCATCCATCGCCCACCAACGCATAGGTGTAATGGTTGATAAGATCACCAAAACGGGCATTTTGCAAACGCTCTCCAAGAGCCATCCCCACGGCATTCGCCAACCCTTGTCCGAGAGGACCAGTCGTTGTTTCGATTCCCGCCACATGCCCATATTCTGGATGCCCAGCAAGCTTTGCTCCTAATTGGCGAAAATTTTTGAGATCTTCAATGCCAATATCTTCATAACCAGAAAGATACAAGAGAGCATAAAGCAACATAGACCCATGTCCTGCTGATAACACAAAACGATCACGGTTAGGCCAGCGAGGTTTTTTGGGGTCATGAGCAAGGAATCTTGTATAAAGAACCGTAGCAATATCGGCGGCTCCCATTGGCAAGCCTGGATGACCAGAATTTGCTTTTTCAATCGCATCAATAGCAAGAAAACGGATAGCATTGGCCATCTGATTCTGTTGGTGGGTGTTTGTCATGAATAATCGACCATTTCGTTAAATACGTTATTCTGTTGCTTTTTCCGTATTCTCTTAAAATTCTCAAGAAATACTATTTTCTAACCATTAGCGTGAGACTTTTTGCCACCACTTCAATAACATTAATAACATTCCCCTCACGCGTCCTGTATATCCATGTCATTTATGCCAATACGCGCAAAAAATCCAGCTTTTAATTTATATCTATCCCCTGCTTTGCTTGCTAAAATATCTTACATACTTAAAAATAAAATGCACACAACACAAGAGTGAAAGTGATTCGTTTTTGCATAACACATTGATAAAGGATACAATTACCCAAAGGATAAAAGCAATGAACCAAGAGACTACAGTTCTACAAGATGCTTTAGAGCACCTAGAAAAGGCACTTAGAACTTTAGAGATCACCATAATAAACCGTAATGCCGTTATTGATAAAAATAACGAATGGGAAGAAGAAATCCAACGAATGAATGCTGACCGCAGCCATCTTGCCCAAGCGCTTGACAAAGCTGAAGCCCAAATTGAACGCTTAGAGTCCGTAAACAAAGAAGTTTCCAAACGTCTTATTAAAGCAATGGAAACAATTCGTGTTGTCATTGATAGATAAAGGTTTGA
Organism: Bartonella sp. CL162QHHD; assembly: GCF_042195435.1. Lineage (NCBI taxonomy): Bacteria > Pseudomonadati > Pseudomonadota > Alphaproteobacteria > Hyphomicrobiales > Bartonellaceae > Bartonella > Bartonella sp. CL162QHHD. Next base: position 18,489 of record NZ_JBHIOG010000082.1, on the reverse strand, counting down.
ATGTATGGAAACTGTTTCCGTTACCATTGATGGTAAAATTTATCGCATGGCTTGTGACAAAGGACAAGAACGTCGTCTTATTGCGCTTGCTGCTCAATTAGATCAATATATCACACATTTAAAGAACAATTTTGGTGAAATTGGCGACCATCGTTTATCGGTTATGGCTGGCATAATGATTATCGATGAAATGGAAGAAATAAAACGAGAAAATAAAAAATTACAAGAAGACTACAATGCTCTTTTACGACTCCACAACGAAAGAGACCGCACCATGGGGAAAATTATGCGTGACACCACACAACGCATTGAAAATCTCACCAACCAATTGCTCAAAGATGATCAAAACCACACAAACATTCAAGAACAAGAACAGGAAGATTTCTAAAAAGTACATCAGCGCATAATAAACCAGAGACTTGACTTGTCCGCCACATCTCACAGGATAAAAATTCTTAAACCCACACCAGTCTGTAAACAGTCTGGTTTCTTATAGGAAGGATTCCAGCTACTCACAACTTATGGGATTAACTTAAACCTCAACAAGAAAGCCCTACCCTGAATATTTCACCTCCGCACAAACGCTTCCTATATCAAGGAGGCTGCCTTATATCACCACATTTCAAATGAGATGTCTTTTAACAGCGCAATAAGATAACAAAACCAACATCATTGTAAAAAAATCATATAAATGACAACAGCAACAAACAAATAAAGCACCCTTCGAAAAAAAGAGCTATATTCATGTTCCCTATGAATGCATGTCCAAAATCCTTGCCCCTAGATAATATCAAGCAGATTCAATATATTAAAAAAATAACCTTATCTATTATACCGTAAAACACCGCCATTTAATAATATAAGCACCATGGAGTCTTTGCACCTAGAATGTCCATCCGATGAAACCCACCGAAAAGAACCGTATCATTTATAAACCAGCGTGAATTAAGTATTTTCATCCTTTAGAGCAAGAAAAAAGTCAAAACCGAAGAGTATGTTAATCTCATACAACCTCAAACATCATAAACAACAATAATAGCTCTTGAAAACATCCTCTACCGCTATTTTTATCCTTATAACAAATAATCCATATTCCTCTCCCCACCACCCAAAATCTCCAAGCTTAATAAAAGAGCAAGTCGGCACCATCATTATAACCAGCCCTCAATATTGCGACAGCCCCCTTGGCTCTTAAAACGGTTCATAAGAATTATGCCTTTCTTGTACAATTTTTACCCACATGTCCCACCCGCTTGTGACGTACAAGCAAAGAGTTATAATTAACAAAACATAAATAAATTGAAGAGAATTTTACGGAATTCGGGGTTCTAATTCAAGTTTAATAACGATAAATTATCATTATAAATCAATATGTTGCAAATGATCAGACAAAGCATATTTTAAAAACACATTCACCCATCACTTTTTCTCATAACATACCAGTACGATTTTTTAGGCACATAATTTTAATTTTATTCAATTCTGTTTGCAAAAGTTTAAAATGAGAACAATTTCAAGGCTCTCATTCAAAAAGAAAAAGAATAAATTCTCATTATCAATGAACATCTCGCTCGTATAAACTCAATAAAGCAATCCCCAATATGCCTTAATGAAATAAAAGGGGGGCTCCCATTAAATGCCCTACCGTAAAAGCAGCTTCCTCAGAACTAAAACAAAATCAACAGACAACATCACCGCATCTGCTCCCATCCCCAAACTGGACGACCTAATGCAACACCTTGCTATCTTACGATAGGAGATAAAAGAATAATGGGTTCTATGGAGGCATTCACAAGAGGCGCGCACCCGTTGTTTTTAAAGCCTGTTCNAGAGGCGCGCACCCGTTGTTTTTAAAGCCTGTTCAAAGGCGCATGAAAAAACACCATGCGTAAACGGCTCAAATCCCTTTCGTTCCATCTTGAGAGACAGAAGCAATACGCAAGAGATTTGTCGCACCGGGCGTTCCAAGGGGAACCCCAGCTGTCACAAGGAAGCGATCTCCTCCTTTGCAAAAGCCTTCCTGAAATGCAATAGCTGCTGCACGATCAACCATATCCTCTAAACTCCGTGCATCTTGCGTGACCACACAATGAAGCCCCCAAACTAAAGCCAAACGCCGTGCTGTTTCCACAATGGGCGATAAAGCAATAATCGGTCTATTAGGGCGTTCACGAGAGGCGCGCACCCCCGTTGTTCCTGAAGCCGTATAGGCAACGATAGCGGATAGAGCAAGTGTTTCAGCAATCTGACGCGCAGCAAGAGAAATCGCATCCGTTCCTGTTGATTCTGGTGCTGGATGTTGTGCCCCAACCTGAGCGGCATAAGTGTGATCCTGTTCGATTTGCCGCGCGATTCGGTCCATCATAAGCACAGCTTCTTCAGGATAGCGACCAGAAGCAGATTCAGCAGACAACATCACCGCATCTGTTCCTGCATAAACTGCTGTAGCAACATCCGACACTTCTGCACGTGTCGGAACAGGAGATGTAATCATTGATTCGAGCATTTGTGTTGCCACCACAACAGGCTTTCCTGCTAAACGACAAGCTTTTATGAGCTCCATCTGAAGTGCAGGGACCTTTTCCAAGGGCATTTCCACTCCAAGATCACCCCGTGCAATCATAATACCATCGGATACCTCAATAATTTTCTCTATATGCTCCAAGGCTTGAGGCTTTTCGATTTTAGCCATCAAAGACACCTTGCTTTTCGTCAACTGACGCACCGCTATAATATCTTCTGGACGTTGAATAAAAGAAAGAGCAACCCAATCAACAGGCTGCTGTAAAAGAGCCTGAAGATCCTCCTTATCTTTTGACGTCATCGAATCAAAAGGCAAAATTGTATCGGGAAAACTGACACCTTTTCGATCAGAAATACGGGTTCCAGAAACCACGCGACACTGTACAGAATGACCATCACAAACTTGCGCACGCAGTTCCACCCTTCCATCATCAATCAACAACCGATCCCCTGGTTTAACAGCCGAAAATACATCCTCATGAGGGAAAAAAACACGCTGTGCATCACCAAGAACATCGCGATTATCTAATGTAAAGCTTTGCCCAACACGCAAATCTTCTTGCCCCTTAGCAAAACGCCCCACACGCAGTTTTGGCCCCTGAAGATCCACTAAAATACCAATGGGGCGTCGAACTGTTTTTTCAACTTCTCGTATAGACTTGACCAAATCACCCAGCATATCACGATCAGTATGGCTCATATTAAGACGAAAAACGTCTGCCCCTGCCCTAAAAAGCTTCTCAATCATCAAACGAGAAAAAGAAGAAGGACCAAGAGTCGCAATAATTTTTACTTTACGTGCACGTTTCACGGTGGAGAATTTCCTGAAAGAGAAGGTATAACTGAATTGTTTAACAAAGACTCATCCGTCAACTGTACCATCCAACTGGTTTGATTTCCGGTATCGATCTCTTTAAATTCAGCCTTTTGATATCCTCGAGGGAAACAATCATGAACCCCTTGAATGGTAAATTGGCTATCTTGTACACACATGGTCACAGAGCCTGCCCAGTTCCCTTTTTTTTGTGCTCCTTCCGCATAAAAATAATAAAACCGTGAAGCAAGAGGCCCCTCAATTAAAGTTTTACATTCCGTCACTGGTACCGTCCACCAGCCTTCGCTCACCCACCCTGAAAATGTACGATATCCAAGAGCAACCCCTACAGACTGTTGGGTTGTATTACAAACTCTAAAGTCAGCTTTTGCAAAAACAACGAGGGGAAACAAGAGCAAAATACTCAAGAGAAAAACTTTTAATCCTTTCTGAAACACCCAATATCGTTTTTTTAAAATCACAAAACTTCCTCTATAATGTCAAATTCTCAAAACAAATTACACATTTCTTTTTTAAAAGCTTTTCAAGTCTAAAACGTATATTTTCATATTTTTCTTTTTATAGCCCTTTTATCAATGCATATATCTTAAAAATTTTACAAAATATTTAAAGTCAATTTGTAAAAAAGCTGTGTAGCTTGATTTACTTTTTATTTTCAAGCTTTTTTAACATAAATTCGTCGTCGAAAAACAACTTTAAATATATAACTTGGAGAAAAATACAATGAACGATACAGTAACCGATCAAACACACGCTATATCCGTAAACCAATTACGCTCTTTTATCGAACGTATTGAACGACTAGAAGAAGAGAAAAAAACCATTTCTGATGATATTAAAGACGTTTACACTGAACTTAAAGGCTCTGGCTTTGATAGTAAAGCTGTTCGAAGCATTATACGGCTGCGTAAAAAAGAAGAGCATGAAAGAATGGAAGAAGAAGCAATCATTGAACTTTATAAAAATGCGCTTGGTATGAATTAAACCATTGATAACATTGAAAATTTTCTTAAGAAAAGAAAATACAAAAAACAAATGGCAAAAAATAAATGAATGTATAAAAATTTCACCCAAACAATAAGCCGTTTGTGTAACTTGTAACGAGACTATCGGTCACAGAATACACAATATTGCAACAGCCCTCACATTTAAAAGGATTTATACAGAGAATTTTTATTCTTATTCTTCAATCGTTGTTTATCCACATAAACCCTCACTTGTATGCCAACCCAGTTTGTGATGTGCAAGAGAGGTGTTTTTTATGATTAAACATCAATAAATTTGAAGTGAGAAAGTCTTCCGATATTGAGGACTCTCTTCAAATTGAAAAAAAATGAATTATGATGATAAATCAATTTATTATCTACGAAAAGAAACATATGAAAATAGTCAGCAGTTGAAATCCGCTAAACGAGATTCTAAACTATTTATAAAAGAAGAGGTGGTTAAAGATCTTAATCTTTGAGGATAGGGAGAAATTCAGCATATTTACACATTTGATAAAAAGACCCTTAACAAAACTTTATTGGAATCTATTAACGGACTCATAAAGATCATTGATTCGAGAGGTTAGAATGTGATCTCTCCATTTTCCAGAAATCATCAAATAGTCTTTGGCATAGCCCTCTTTTTCAAAATGAAGGCGTTTTAATAAACGTTCGCTTTTTATGTTCTCAGGTCTATAATTTGCCATCACTCTATGCAGATGATAAACATGAAAGATATGGCGTATTAGAGCCGATAAACTCTCAAACATGAGACCTTTGCCTTGTTGTTTTTCATCAAGAGAAAAACCAAGATGACAGGCTTGAAAAACACCCCGAACCACATTTGTAAAATTCACAACACCGATGACTGTGTTTTCATTTTTTAATCGTACAGCATATCGATATGCTTGTCCCTGTGCACTTTCACAAGCAAATGCATTGGCTCGTGTTTCCCAAGCTGTTAGGGTATGGTAATCATCAGATCTAACAGGTTCAAAAGGATGCAGATGATTCGCATTACGGAGGTAATAAGAAGACAGTTCAGCTGCATCTTCTAAACCGATCAATGTAGAAATTGTTTGCTTTGTTTTAATTGCCATCATTTTCTCCTCCTAAACAATATTACAATAACACGTTGATTTATCTTAACAAATCATCATTTTTAAACTCAAATCATAATGTCGAATACAGTAAGCTTTCCTCATCACAACACTTCTTACGTTAGAATCAATGAGGATCATTTGCTTTTCCATCATAAGCGGAGGTGGTATGTTTAAAGCATAAGGTAAAGACAAGGGAATATTTCTTATGAATGCTCTCAAGTTCCAAGGGGCGCTGTAGCAACATTGGGGACTGGCAAAGTATGCAAGGGAACTGGCATATTTCCATATACGAAATTTTGAAAAAACTCACGGCAAAGATAGTTTTGTTTCTTTGCCTTGTAAGCTCAGAGCATGCTTGTTTTGCGCTACCATATCACTGCCCCCGTATACAAATCCCAATGACCATCGCCTTGAGGTGCTATATGTTACAGTGCAATCTAAAAAGTCTCTGCCATAACTCGTCAACAACACTGTTCGCGCAAAATCAGCCATAAGATCTTGTAACAAATCAAAGAAAAGCGATGATGCAATACGAATTAAAATGCTTAGATATTAATATCTAAAACATTACCGTGAACACGCTTCCATTTCTTCGCGTAAAATTTCAAGCTCTAACCATTCTTCTTCTTTTTGTGTGCAAGTATTTTTCTTTTTTTCCAACGTTGTTGATAAACGCTCAAAACGCTCTTTATCACTGCGATAGAGAGCTGGATCAGAGAGTTCTTGCTCAATTTTTTTGATTTCGTCCTGCAAAACAGCAATTTCTTCAGGCAATTTTTCCAATGCATAAACCTGCTTATAAGACAATTTACTTCGTGTTTTTTTCTCCCGCCCTATCAAGCCATGATCTGTTGATGTGTCCTGCTTTGAAAGCTCTCCCGCATGAGATTTTGAAGGTGCTTTACGCTGCGATAATTCTGTTTTTTTGCGTTGTAAACGAAGAGCATGCTGGTTTTGCGCCATCATATCACTGTAGCCGCCCGCATACAAAACCCAATGACCATCACCTTGAGGTGCCAACATATGCGTTACAGTACGATCTAAAAAGTCTCTGTCATGGCTGACCAACAATACTGTTCCCGCAAAATCAGCAATAAATTCTTGCAACAAATCCAAAGTTTCCATATCCAAATCATTGGTCGGTTCATCAAGAATCAAAAAGTTTGCAGGACGAGAAAGAAGTCGTGCAAGCATGAGGCGTGCTCTTTCTCCCCCGGAAAATTCTTTAAGGGGAGTGCGTGCTTGTTCCGGTGAAAATAAAAAGTCTTTCATATAAGAAACCACATGCCGCTCCAGCCCATTGATCACAAGAGTATCACCTCTTCCTCCCGTTAAATAATGCGCTAAAGTTTCTTCTTCATTTAAAATACGTTGTTGATCAAGCAATGCCATAGAGAGGTTATAGCCATGCCTCACCGTTCCACTATCCACGGCTTCTTGCCCAATTAATGCAGAAAGGAGCGTTGTCTTTCCGATTCCATTGGGTCCCACCAACCCGATTCGATCACCCCGCTGAATGCGCAAAGAGAAATCTTTCACAATAATGCGATCACCATAGGATTTTGAAATTTTCTTTGCTTCAAGCACCAATTGCCCAGAATCATGACTTTTTGCTGCTGTCAAAAGTGCATTTCCTGGCTGCCCTTTATAGGTTTGATGACGCTGTCTTAAGTCTTTTAATTCGCCTAAGCGCCGTACATTACGCTTACGCCGTGCGCTCACGCCATAACGCAACCATTGCTCTTCACGAGCAATTTGGCGCCCCAATTTATGCTGTTCGATGGCTTCTTCTTCCAGTGCTTTATCACGCCAATTTTCAAACTCAGAAAAACGCTTTTCCAGTCTTTTGGTTGTGCCACGATCAAGCCATACCGTTGACCGCGTAACATTTTCTAAAAATCGCCGATCATGGGAAATCACCACAATCGCTGAACGCAAAGAAGCCAAAACAGCTTCCAGCCATTCAATGGTTGGTAAATCAAGATGATTGGTTGGTTCATCTAAGAACAAAATATCGGGTTTTGCAGCAATGGCCCGTAACAGTGAAACACGCCGCTTTTCGCCTCCCGAAAGCGTTTCCAATTTTTCCGCCCCAGAAAACCCTAAATTTGTGCGAAGCGTATTGATCCACTGGACATCATATGTATCGTCCAGCCCCGCTTCCATATAAGCATTAATATCTTCAAATCCTGAACAATCCGGATTTTGTGAGACATAACGGAGCGTTACTCGCGGGTGGCGAAAAATTTCGCCACCATGAGGTTCTAATATTCCTGCGGCAATTTTTAATAGGGTCGATTTTCCACAACCATTACGGCCGACCAGCGCAATACGCGCCCCCTGCTCAACCGATAAACAAGCTTGATTGAGCAAAGGCGTTTTTCCAAAATTTAAGAAAATGCGGTCAAGCCGCAGAAGCGGCACCGCCATTAACGAACGCGGCGCGGACAAGGTGCTTTATACATCACCCCTCTTGCATCACGGTAAGCACATAATTGTCGTACAGGAACTCTCTGTCCACAAGGTGCTTGGTAAACATGCCCTCTACGACCACGATACGTGCACAATTGTGATACCTGTCTTTGTTGTTTTCTTTGATTTGCAGCTGCACCTGTTACTGTTCCAGCCAAAGCACCAAATGCTGCACCGGTCAGTGCTGCTCCAGGCGTACTTCCAGCAATAGCAGTTCCAGCCAAAGCACCGATTGCTGCTCCTCCTACGCCGTAACGTGCAACGCGTTCATCGTTTGTAGTACAAGCGACTGAACTGAAACCAATGGCTGAAACAACGGCCACTTTAAAAATTGATTTTAACATATCAAAACCTTTCCTTCTCAAGATCAATACATATATCGTTTATGTCGGCACTTCATCACTAGGCCCCCCCCTGCCTTATTCAAAATATATTGGAAGAGCTTTATGGAATAGGTACAGACACTAACAATATAGCTTTTCCAGAACCTAAATGGCAAGAAAAGGTTCCACAAATACGGTTAGAAAGTGTTAAAGAAGAGCCAAATGACACATTTTTGTCACAAATTGGCCATTTTACCCCTTTAAGAGTTAAACCTTTTAAATCAGAAAAACCGATAATACTAAACAAACATCCCTTAGGCAAATCATACGAACAAGGTTTTGACAAAACCGGCCAACCTTCTTCCAAACCGCTTGTCAACAACACTGAAATACCCCTTTCAGCCATCATCAACGCTTGCGTTATATGAGAAAGGCTGTGATCACTTCGCTCCCCTCCCAAAGCACCGCACAAAATAAGCTTTTTAGCGCCATTTTGCAGCGCTCTTTCACATGCCAGAGCACTATCTGTCATATCTTTATCAGAGGGAAAAACTTCACGCGGAACATGACTATATTGACGTATTAAATTCTCATCTGATGAATCAAAATCCCCTAACCACAACTCAGGCGTCGCATTAAGCGCTGCCGCATGACGCATACCACCATCAGCAGCAATTACCCGACTGTTTTGAATTTGATTAAGCAAACGATCAGTGATATGAACATCCCCATTTAATAATATCGTAAATGTTGTCATGCCATACTTTGCCTTTCACAAAATTTTCTTTACAGTGCATCTTTTTATAAGTGAGAGTCATTTTTTATAAACAAAAAGCATGATATAGCCAAACGAATCCTTATCTCTAATGCCTTTCTTAAAGAAACATACGATACAAAGATACAAATGCAATTTGCCAAATTACTCCGCAGAAATAATGTGCACCATGGTCCAACGCACCCCATTTTTCACCGCAATTTTCTTTTTCGCTCGTGCCTGTATAAAGCCACTCTCATAAGTTTAACGTTTCTCCTTTCGGCTTGTCATACACCACTTTCTCAAAATGATAGGCTTTCTTCCACTTCTTCTAAAACGATCAAACGTACCAACAACCACAATATCTATGTCACATTAAGCGCTCTGCAACACCCACGTATTCTGCAAATGTATGGTGGCGCTTATCATGATGCAAAACTTGAACACCTTTTAGCAAAGATTGTCCGTAAACTGGCAGTTGCATCACATAGTTCTCATCAAAGCTATTCTGTAACAATTTTAAACTCAGAAACTGTCAATGCCTTTGCGCTCCCCAATGGCTCGATCTACATCACTCGTGGTATGCTGGCATTAGCCAATGATTCTTCAGAAGTTGCAGCCATTTTAGCCCATGAGATAGCACATATCAGAGCTAATCATGGCATTTTACGCCTGCAAAAAGAAGCCCAATTAAAGATGACCAATCACATGTCTTCACGTCTTCTTTCTTCTATTGGCAAAAAACTTCATAACCCTATGCAAAACAAGCAACAACTCGCGCAATTTTCCCGCAATCAAGAGCTGGAAGCTGATTCCCTTGCACTCGAAATGCTCCAACAATCAGGATATGATCCATTTGCTTCACCGCGCTTTCTTCAAACAATGGAAGCCTATAGTGCTTTTCGTAATATCTCCGGCACCCAAAATGCCTCTCTAGATTTTCTAGCTTCTCACCCAACCACCCCTCAACGCATTCGGCTTGCGATAGAAAAAGCGCGTAAAATCAGTAAAGGGAATAGTACAATATCCGATCATGATTCTTTTCTCAAAAGCATTGATGGCATGATTTTTGGAGGAGGCTTTTATACAGGTTTTGTACGAGGCAACCAATTTATTCACCCACAATTGCGCATAGCTTTTTCTGTTCCAAATAATTTTACAATAGAACATTCAGCACACACTGTTTGGGCCAGTGGACCAGATAAAATTGCGATTCGTTTTGACGCTATTCCACATCCTGCTGAAATATCTGCGAGTGATTATTTGAAAAGCGGCTGGATTCTCGGGCTAGACCAATCATCTATCCGCCCCATCACAATTCAAGGGCTCCCCAATCAAGAATTTACGCGTCAAGGATTCCAAAGCCAAAGTTTACTTGGAGCACAGGCCTATGCTACCAATGATCAATGGCAATTTGATGTGGTTGCCATTCCATTCAACAACCACATCTTTCGTTTTTTGACGGCCGCTCCACATAATTCTCGAAATTTTGCAGAGGTTGCCCAAAAAACGCTACAAAGCTTTCATTCTCTTTCATCTTCACAGTTAAAAAAATTGCAGCCCTTAAAAATCCGTGTTGTTCGTGTTAAACAAGGAGAAACCGTTGCAAATCTTGCAGATAAAATGCAATACACACCATATAAAGAAAAACTCTTTCGCATCCTCAACGCCCTCTCACCAACGCAAACTTTACCCGCAGGTACCAAAGTGAAAATTATTACAGAATAAGCCTTTTTTCTCATCTGCTACAGTTTTAATTCTTTTCTATCTGTATCACGCCCTCTCCCTTAAAGCATATTCGAAAATAAGGAGGAACACTTTAAAATCCAATTTCATCATGCCTCTATAGGCCTCCGTGTGATACACATTTTCTCCAACTAACTCTGCCCCCTGTCTTCCTCTGTTTATCAGTAGCGCCCCCAAGGAGGCATATTCCTAAACAAATATGCCCCCCCCTAAAACTGACTTCATCATATTCTCATATGCCCCCACTTAATATATTCTCTTTCCTCCTCCCCCCCCAAAGCATTTCACTGCTTATATATCGTAAGCGTCTTCTGAATGAACCGTAAGGAGAGCAGAACGCAATTTTTGCAAAGCCCTAGCTTCAATTTGACGCACGCGCTCTTTCGAGATTCCTAACTTTTCACCCAAAACTTCGAGAGTCGCCCCCTCTTCATTTAAGCGACGAAAGCGAATAATTTCCAACTCCCGTTCGTTGAGAATTTGCAACGCATCGTAAAGCCACTGTGTACGCCGTTGACCATCGATGACTTGCTCAATTAAAGCATCAGGAAGAGGACTATCATCTACCAAAACATCCATCTTAGCAATGGGATTATCACTATTCTCAGAAACAGAAACACTCAAGGAATTATCAGAACTGGAAAAACGAAAATCCATCGTTTCAACATCGCGCACGGAAACGCCAAGCTTTTCAGCGATTGTGCGAAAAATATCCTGTTTTGACAAAGCACTATCATCTTGTATCAGTTTTGCACGCAAACGCCGAAGATTAAAGAAAAGTGCTTTTTGCGAAGAACTTGTTCCCCCTCGAACGATTGACCAGTTTCGCAAAATATAATCTTGAATAGAAGCGCGTATCCACCACGTTGCATACGTTGAAAAACGCACTTCCCGATCAGGTTCAAAACGTGCAGCTGCTTCCAATAGTCCCACATACCCTTCTTGGACCAAATCTCCCAATGGCATTTTGAAACGTTTAAAGCGATTAGCAATAGCAATCACTAAACGCATATGAGCCGCTGCAATTTGATGCATGGCATCATCATCACGTTTGTCTTTCCACCGCAGAGCCAAATCATGCTCTTTTTGTCGTTCAAGATAAGGTGCTTGCATAGCAGAACGCATCATATTACGTCCTAAGCTTTTGTCTGCATCGCTATAATTTTTGCTGCTTTTATAAACAGCATTTGAAAGATTACCCATAATAACCCCTTGCGATTAAAATTATCAAAATTGATTTGGCAACGACATCATTGTTCTTTGCTTAAAAAGAACGCAAAAGTTGTTAACTTCTGTACCCACTACTTTAACGTGTAATTTTATAATCGCAATTGTTTTTTTTACTGTCATGGTAAAACTTCTTGTCATAAGACACAATTTCACCTGCAAAATGCCTTTACAACATGCCTTTTAGCCTATGAAATATTTGAAAAAACTTTCTCTCCACTTTTCATGACAAAACAGCAAAAAAAATAAAGTGATCACGCAAAACAAATGCTGTTTTTTGATAACCAATTCCGTTTCCTTTTAAATTGAAGAATTTATTCATGCTTTCAGCTTTACAATACAACTAATAAGTGTAATTTGCAAATATAAAGCATCTAAACTGAATGAAAACTGAATAAAAAAAGAATCATTCAAGTTTTAAAGGCGCAAAGAAACAGCAAAAAATGACAAGAGTGATTGAAGCAAACGCAACAAACGTGTTAAAGAAAGAGCACCATTATGAAATTGTCGCAAAAAGCTTTTGACCAGTGTCGCACTGAGAAAGAAAATGATCATGGATAGCAAGATTGTTCAACAGAATGAGATTCTTCAAGATGATATTCTCATTGAAAAACACGGAAGGGGTAAATTTGAAGGTTTTCGTTTTTATGCCAACAAAAACAGTACCGATCAAATAGCTGAGAAGCAAATTTCAACAGAGAATGAGAATTTGATTCTTGCTTTTTCCAAACGCGCGACACGTTTTTGTGCTTGTGCAAATGGAGATTTTACCCTCAGTTCTGATGGAATTGTGCGCTGGATTGGTCAACCCGTAGGACAACTTGTAGCAACAGAAGATTTTTTCAAACCAAAACTGATTGTTTTAGCAGATGAACAACTCACGGGAGAATCCCGCAATAACGTTGTGAAGCGATTAGAACGCTTTGTCACCTTTCATTTTGAAACGACTTTAAAACCCCTGTTTGATTTGCGCAATGCTGATAATTTAACGGATTCAACAAACAGTCTTGCTTTACAACTTTTTAACTCTTTAGGGATTTTACCACGCCGCGAAGTTTTAGACATTGTCAAAAAACTTGCGCAAGAATCACGTGCCGTGCTTCGGCGTCTAGGCGTGCGTTTTGGCGCTTTTCACATCTATGTTGCCGGAATGCTTAAACCTGCTCCGGTTCAAGCCATTACTCTCCTGTGGAATCTTCAAAATGCGGGACAAGATCAAACTGGTTTGGGTGAAATTTTTTCAGCATTATCTGCTGGTCGAACCTCTTTGATTGTTGACCCTACCTATAACCGCCAATTTTATCAATTAGCCGGCTACCGAATCTTAGGACAACGTGCTGTACGGATTGATATTTTAGAACGTCTTGCCAATCTCATCCGCCCCGCACTTCATTGGAAACAAGGAAGTGATCCCAGACCCGATGGAGCCTATGATGGCAAAAGTTTTTTTGTTACACCAGCCATGATGTCCATTCTTGGGGCCAATGGAAATGATATGGAAGAAATCCTCAAAGGACTTGGTTATCAATCGTACAGCATAAGCAATACTGTTTTTGAACAAAATCTCTTTGCACACCAAGCCTCTTCCCCTGTCAATAGGACAATACAAGATGTTCCTGCAGCAGAATGCGTTGGAAGTCAATGGCAAACAATAAGCGATTTAGAAACAACACGAGAAGAAAAAAATACCTCATACCCAAACACTTTATCCTCTGGTATTGAAAAACATCTCCATAAAACCAATCGTTTACCAGCAGCTGAACCTGTTGGGAATTTTGCCAAATCCCCTCGCTCTACAGAAGAAGGTAAAGTTATTTTATTATGGCATTATAAGCATCAATTTCACCACCACGCACAAAAAAAACATGATAAATTAGGAAATAAGTGGCAAAATAAATCGAAGAACGCTGTAAAAAAAGCGGAACACACAAATGAAAATTCCCCTCAAGAAGCACTATCACAAGCAAAACGCTCTCATAAGTTCCACAAATCCCAAGGAAAACATGCAAATCATAAGCCTTTTCACAAAGAAAAGCGCCTTAATCCTGATTCACCTTTTGCGAAACTAGCTGTACTACGCGATCAACTCACCAATCATAAAAACACGCACCCACTTTCCTCTAAAGAGAATTAAAGTAACAAATGGAGTTTGATCTTGACCCACGTAGTAACCGACAACTGCATTCACTGCAAATATACGGATTGCGTTGAAGTCTGCCCTGTTGATTGTTTTTATGAAGGGGAAAATATGCTTGTTATTCACCCCGATGAATGCATCGATTGTGGTGTTTGTGTGCCAGAATGCCCAGCAGAAGCGATTTTACCTGATACAGAACCAGGATTAGAAAAGTGGTTAGAACTTAATCTTCATTATGCAAACAAATGGCCTAATCTAACCACCCGAAAAGATCCCCTTTCTCAAGCAAAAGAAATGGATGGCGTTCCAAATAAATTAGAAAAGTATTTTTCAGAAAATCCAGGAAGTGGCGAAGAGTAATGATACAGTGTACACCCTCCTCCTTCAACGACTGAAAGACTTCTCTTGTAAAAATAAAAAAATCCTTAAGCGAAATGATTGATTCTTTTAAAGTTTGATGTTAGTGTTATTTTAACATGATCATCTTTCTAAGTATTTTTCTTTGCTTTTTACAGTAAAGCAATGTATTTTTTTTGGATTTAAAAGTACTCGGCTTTTATGCTCACTTAATTGGTACAATATACTTGGTTAAAGAAAACTCAACCCTCAGGTTTATAACCTGTTTTCCGATACATTTGTTGATCATAAGGGAGTAAACTAAAATATGGCATCCCAACATGGAACGTCTTCCAAGACCAAAGAATTTGCAACCTCTGAATATATCGTCTACCCTACACATGGAGTAGGACAAATTATAGCGATTGAAGATCAAGAAGTTGCAGGACATAAATTGAAACTTTTTGTCATTCATTTCGCGAAAGATAAGATGGATGTCAAAGTCCCCATTGCAAAAGCCCTTTCCGTTGGAATGCGTAAATTATCTGCTAGTGACTCTGTCGAACGTGCCTTAAAAGTTTTACGTGGAAAAGCACGTGTTAAACGGACCATGTGGTCACGTCGTGCACAAGAATATGATGCCAAAATCAACTCAGGAGATCTTATTTGTATCGCCGAAGTGGTCCGTGATCTTTTCCGCTCTAATCTACAACCTGAACAATCTTACTCTGAGCGCCAACTTTATACAGCTGCTCTTGAAAGAATGGCCCGCGAAATTGCGGTTATTAATAGTCTTTCTGAAACAGAAGCTATCAATCTCATAGAGATGCATCTCTCCAACAAGCCGGAACGCGAGTTTAAAACTGAGAGAGAAGAAACAGATGAAAACAGTAAAGCTGTCTACGCTGCGTAATACACTCTTTCATCATAATGATGATATCTCGATAAAACCAGCGAAAGCTGGTTTTATTTTTTAACATCCTCTCTGCCCTTAAGGACAAAGTTTCTTAACCAGCGCCAATCTATAAACAATCTAACTTTTCGACAAATTCCTCCTTATTTTCTTTCTTCATAGATAACAAACTGATTAATCATCATAATCTAGCATTATTCATATTAAATTAGAATCTTGAATATGGTAAGATTACTCATTTCAAATTGCTCTCATGTTGAATTAATCAAATCACTTGCTTGTCAATCACAAGCGAGGCTGATCTGTGGGTAAAAACTGTACAAAAAGAGCAAGACACTGTCTCAAGCACCAAAGGATATACCGACATTGGAATCTGGCAAGATGTGTAAGGCAGCAGGCTTGCTTTTTCATGAAGCGTAAAGATCATAGTGCCGTTTATACACTACACCGAGACTTTACCATTTACCCTTCTATAAAACCATTATAACATTCAAAAACGCCGTCATAAAATGGATGCCACAAATATTGAAAAATATTCCTTTTAAAAAACGCGTGACGGTACAACATAAGCATATTTTGTCGTGGGCGCTCTATTTTGTATGAGAAGCATTCCTCCTCATTAAAGAACGCGATAAAAAAAACATGAACTAAAACCATCATCTCCATTCTGTAAAAGGCATGCCAAATACTTTTGAAAGCAGTAACGCTCACTTAAAAAATAACAATAAAAATGAACGTTGGCATTGCCCTTTCAATTTCATATTTTTCCCAAATGAGGTTTCTCATTTCAGAGATTACGAGATATACGCAATATTCTTACTCCAATCGGACACATAAAATCTAGAATGATTCATAGAACTCTTAAAAGTCTCAATCTCTGTTTCAAACAAACCGCTAAAGATTGGATATTCTCAGCAGGAATTGTCCATATATCATCTTCAATCTGATCTTCACGAATATGACGCAAAGGATTAGTATGAACGCCTGTCAGGATAAGTAAACGCAAAGCCAGTTGTGTTATGTTTTGTGTTTTACAGAGTAACTGATAAAAAACCGGCACATCTCTCCAATCCATAGCTGGTCTATTTTACGTTTTATGACGTTGTTTCCCTAAGAGCGCGCATGCTTTTATCGTTGCTTGTAAATCAACATCAAAACCCAAGGCAACCGTATGTTTAAGACAAAGATTAAGACGCTTCAGTACTGTCTGAGCTGTTCCAGCTTTTGCATGCCAAATGGGAGAAAGCGTATTGCGTATCTCAGTTTGCGTAATCTCTGAAACGGGCAGACAACCTAATTTGGGGAGAATATAAAGGCGTCAGTGTAAAAACCAATCACAAGCCTCACCATCATTTTTTAATTCAGCTTTACGGCTTTCAAAAGCATCTAAAGCAATATTTTTTAAATAATGGAGATTGCGCATTGCCTCACGCTTTTGTTTCTCACGTTCTTTAATGGGATCACGCCCCTCACGTAAAACAGCCCGCCACCCAGTTGCCAATTCACGGGCTTGTTTTAAAGAAACATCTCTCAAGGCACCCAAGCCCATTTCGCAGCCCCCGGAAAGGTATAACGGTAAATCCATTGACACCACCCCCATCTCTTACGTTTGTGAAGAAGCAAGCCGGCACCATCGTTATATTTGTCAGCTCGTGGGTGTTGCGCTACAGCCCTTGGCTCTTAAGACAATTCATAAGAGTCCTTTCTTATACAAATTTTATCCACACACTCATCCCGCTTGTGACGTGCAAGCAAGTGGTTTTGATTGATTCTAGATAGAGAGATTTGAAATGAGTGAATCTTACGTTATTCGGGGTTCTAATTCAATATGAAAACAGTGAATTATATATATAAATCAATGTGTTGTCTAGTAATGAACAGATAACAAAAAAATCATAAACTTAGGTAAGCACCACCATAAAATCACTCATAAACCAGCTATGAACTGGAGAGTCGTACCGGCTTTGATAAAATACTTTGCTCATCCCCATACACAACACATTTGGTTTTAAGTTTACTTATTTTTACAAGCTGTTCGCAACAAATCCCTTATATTCACAAAAATAAGAAAAATATATGGACAATTCTTAGTTCAAAAATATGAAAAGACAGCGTGATATTCATAGAAAAGTCTCATGTACCTTTATCAATCAAAAGCACTAAAGATCATTGAATGTGTACACCTTCTGTCTTGTAACGGTTGTCTCTTTTCTGCTCATAAGAAAGCACGCTGGCATCAGCATACACTTAATCCCAATGTTACAACAATTCTTACATTTGAAAGTATTCATTATAGACATTTTTTCCTTTTTTATAGAGTTTTTACTCACATACCATCCCCACTTGTGACCGAAAAGCAAGTGATTGTCATTGATTCAACATGAGAGAAATTTGAAATGAGAAAATCCTACGATAGACCTTCCATTCAAGGCGCAAAACAACAAATGATCTTTATAAATCAATGTGATGTCGATCTCTATTTTTTTAAGGAGAATCACATGTCACAATATAAGCCTATAGACAACCATTGCCTTAAATATTCTCATAAAAAACACCGATATGCTTAAAGCCTTACATAGATCAACTGCCTTAAACGATGATATTTTACGGTCTAATAGGATTCTCTCTATAATCAATAAAGATTAAGTGCGATACAAAATGATTCTATTACTGAGCTAACTTATATCAATACCCAAGCTCTTAACGAAGTCATCATAAAAGACACTGATACAAGTAGCCCTTTATAGCCTCTCAAGAAAACAAGAAAATCATCTCCCACAATAGAATCATTTCTCTACGGCAAAACTTTATCCCACATATGTTCCCAAGAAAAAGCGAAAAACGCATCTTACCCAATGCATTCACTAATGAATCAAGAGAAACTTACCACTGAAAGAGATAAAACGCTAAAGTTTTAACCACTAAAACAGAACGTCCACGATACATTCCCTGTTCCACATCGATAGAAGACGATGCAAGAGAACCTCAACATTCATCTTAAAGCGAAAATGCACGCCCCAAGCATGCATTGATCGATGAAATAAAAGAAGTTCACCACTGAAAGAGATAAAACGCTAAAGTTTTAACCACTAAAACAGAACGTCCACGATACATCCCCTGTTCCACATCGATAG
>NZ_JBHIOG010000081.1:0-1322 GCF_042195435.1 Bartonella sp. CL162QHHD | reverse complement strand
CGTCATCTTATTCGGAACGCCTTTGACACGCCCTTGACCTGCCTTTGGGGGTATACGCTTTTTAATGGGTTGTGGAGCCTGATGTGTATTTTCTGATGTCATAAAATACGCCCTCCAGATAATAAAAAACCCCGCATTTGCGGGGATTCCAAACTGTACATCACGCTCATTTAGATACAATACGACTAGTGCCGTAATTGTCATTAAATACGATTTGCATCACTTTGTCAACACAAAAATAACACATATTGATATATTCAAAGGGAATCGGTTAGATAATTAAGATGTAAATTAAGGTAGAAAACAATGTCTATAAAAAAAACTCTCTTTAGAAGAGTATTAATTATCACACTTTTTACAACGTGTTTTATATCCACTTCAAATGGATATGCTAATTCTGAAGAATCTTCTTCATTTTTTAATAAGTTATTCTGTTCAAAAGTAACCACAGAATTAAAAACCGAACTTCATAATCACCTAATTCATGGAAACGAATGGTGGGAAAAAAGATTCAAAGAAATTAGAATGATAGAAGAAGTATATTTCTTGCATAACATGTCGACTTTATCAAAAGAACGTTTTGAACAACATGTAAATATGATAAGAGAATGGCATGATATACTGTGGGAAAGAAACAATAGTTTTAGCGATTTAACCGGCAGTATGCTACAAAAAATAAGTGCAATAGAGGATCTAAATAAAGCAAAACAATCTAAGAACCATATGGAGGAATCAGAAATTCTGAAAGTCCTTCCTATAATTGAAAAGCGGATAATTGAAAATAAAAGAAAACTTCATAAACTAGATTATGAAAGTGAAGCGTTATATAAGTTTATCATTCACTTTTATTGATAGTTACATAATTTTGCGAAAAATACTTTTGAAGCGCATTAAGAGCAACCTTTAGCGAACTCACAAGATGTAGTAATTCTTGATCTTCACTAACAAGGTACTGTAGCGCTGCATAAAGATTGTACTGTCTATAGAGATGTTGCGCCTCTTTTATTGCCTCGTGAACAGATTGATAATGACGCGTTGCTTTTTCAACCCATTGCTCAAAGCTATCTGGGTCTGAATTTGTAGACACATCATCATAAACAGCGCTTGGCAAGCCCTTTGCACAAAGGTAATTATTCCTTATCTGTAGATATTGCTGGGCGGTGTCGTATTGCTCTTGAGTAAGCACGCCTTGCAAACAAAGCCGCCCTATATAGGTACCAGAAAGTGGATTTTTTGCCTCTTGTAGCGTTAAACCGAAGCGCTTTGCACGCATTTCTATTGCCAATTTATCAACGGCTTCACGCGGTGCTTTTGCACGTGAT
>NZ_JBHIOG010000080.1:0-1583 GCF_042195435.1 Bartonella sp. CL162QHHD | reverse complement strand
TCATCAGAATTTATAAACACTGGTTTATTCACAAATGCCTCCATACTGCCTATTGGCAAAAGTTATTTTCTAAGATATGGAACATATGTATGCGCATATTGCACATATGTCAACAATAAAATGTGCAACATGAGCATATTTAGTGAGTATTATATTATTTTGGGATATATAAAATGGATGATATTGATAACCTTATAATGGAGGCAGTGAATAAGCTTAGTATAGATAAAAAAAGAAGGTTAATTATTATTCTTCGTCTTTTAGAGTATCTAAAATGCGAAGAAGCCACTGCTTTTTTTCAGGAGATATATTTTTTAGAGCGTTAAAAACTTCTTCTTGAAGTTCGCGGTCTGAAAGAGCAGTTGTAGATTTTGTTTTTATCCCCTGTCCTTCACCAGTCAATAACCAACCTGTACTTACGTTAAAAGCTTTTGCGTATCGACTTGCGGCTTTATTGATGCCGCGAACTCCTTGTTCATGTTGTATATAAGTGTAATATGGCCAGCCGTAATATTGAGCTGCGGCTCGGGCAGATTTAAATCCTTTGGCAATTCTTGCTTCTGTTAAGCGTATAGCTTGGTCGGGTTTTTGTTCTTGCATTCTGACAACTCCTTTCCATTCATAATGCACATATTATGTGTGCTTTTCGACTTGACTTTTTTCTGTGCACATTGCACACTTAATTTTATGAATAAGATAGAAGCAAAAAAAATACGCAAACGCCTTAATCTTACGCTGGACGAAATGGCAGCGTTATTAGGCGTTAACAAATCAACAGTATGGCGTTGGGAAAAATATGGTGTTCCTTCAAGAGGAGCAGTGGCTTATCTTTTAAAATCTTTATGCGATCAAGAGCAACACCCCCCATTGTCGAAAATTAGCAAGAGCTGCGGTGTTGATCACACCGGAGAAACTTTACAGCATTAAGGAGATAAAGATGGCTGTAGAAAAGAAATATGAATTCACGGATGAGACACGTGTTTTTGGTAATCACACACTTCATCGTATTAAAGCCTTAAGAGATTTTGGAGATGTGAAGGCTGGAGAGATTGGGGGGTATATCGAAAAAGAGAGCAACTTAAGTCATCATGGTGAATGTTGGGTTGCTCAGAAGGCTTGTGTTTTTGATAATGCCAAGGTTTATGAAAATGCATGGGTTTTTAATGGAGCCAATGTTTATGAAAACGCCCGTGTTTATGGCAATGCCCGTGTTGGTATAGATGCTTTTATTTATGGAGATAGTTATGTTTATGGCAATGCCCATATTTATGGCAGAGCTAGAGTTTATGAAAATGCTCGTGTTAGTGGGCATGCGCATGTTAGTGACCATGCCCGTGTTTATGGCAATGCCAAGGTTTGTGGCTATGTCTGTGTTAGTAATGATGCTTCGGTTTATGGCAATGCGCATGTGTATGGGAATGCTAAGGTTTGTGAAAATGCTCGTGTTTACGGAAATGCCAAGGTTTGTGGATATACCAAGGTTTGTGGCTATGGAGAGGTTAGCGATAACGACGAAGTTTACATGCGTAAACACGTTTCATATAGCACAAACGAAGCGCATAAGAATGATGATGGTAAGCCTC
>NZ_JBHIOG010000079.1:0-5852 GCF_042195435.1 Bartonella sp. CL162QHHD | reverse complement strand
CCCCCCCCCGTCTCTTTGAGGCCCCCTACCTCTGTTGAGAGAAGTATTTGAGGGCTTAGTGCTCATGTGTTGACAATATAAAAGCAGACGTGCCGTCTTCGTTTCTCTTTCTTCAGATGATGATCCCAAGCCTTCTGGCGATCTCTTAAAGTAAAGCCTCACATCATAATCATTCCACGTTTTTCAAAGAAAAACATGTGTTTCAAGGTGCCATGGATTTTAAAAAACATGGATTTATTAAAACTTATGGGTTTTTAAAAAAGGCTTTAAAAGGAAATGAGTAAAAGCTTTTCCAGTGATTTAAGATGATGCCGGGGAAGGTTTTCCGGTTTATCCCGGAGGGCTTGTAGCTCAGTTGGTTAGAGCGCGCGCTTGATAAGCGTGAGGTCGGAGGTTCAAGTCCTCCCAGGCCCACCAATTTATGCTCGTTTTTTGCTTATCCAAGAGTATGAAGCTTTAGTGTATTAAAGACTTTTCGATCTTTGTTTATTTTTAAGGATTTTATTTTATCATCCAAAGATTATTTGTTAAATTTATCCTATTAAGCTTTCAAAGAGGCTTTTAAAATCCCTTAGTGGTACAGGTAAATTTAAATGATACAAATCAAAATAGTACAGGTAATTCAAGTTGATAAATCTGGTTAAGGTTGATTTGAAAGAGCATTATTTAGGGGCCGTAGCTCAGCTGGGAGAGCACCTGCTTTGCAAGCAGGGGGTCGTCGGTTCGATCCCGTCCGGCTCCACCATTAGGTCATCATCATGTTGTAAGAACAGTCTTTGTAAAAGGTCCAGTGATCTTTTGCTTGTTCTATTGAAATTGTGAAGAGAAGATATATTCAGACATGTTCCTTTTGAACTGTTTGTTCTAAAGAGCAAAATTTGTTCTAGAGAGCAATATTTTAAGAAAAAATCTTAAAAAGAAACAGAAATCTTCAAAAGAGACATTGTGTCGCAAGGGAATGCTCAAAGCCCTTGCTTATGATTGGAAGCTTAACCGCGCCATTGAATATATCTCGAGAAGCTGGTCTTTTCTGCTGATATTTGGTTTGTTTTGCGCTTTATTTTGCACAAGATAAAGAGAAGCAGACAAACCGTGAATGAATATTGGCAATGAGAACGATCAAGTGTCTTAAGGGCATTTGGTGGATGCCTTGGCATGCACAGGCGATGAAGGACGTGATACGCTGCGATAAGCTACGGGGAGGTGCGAATACCCTTTGATCCGTAGATTTCCGAATGGGGCAACCCACCTTTGGTGGCTAGAAAAATTAAGCTGTTTTTGCAAAAAGACAGTTTAGTTTTCTAGTCATCTAATAAAGGTATCTACACCTGAATAAAATAGGGTGTAAGAAGCAAACGCAGGGAACTGAAACATCTAAGTACCTGTAGGAAAGGACATCAAACGAGACTCCGTTAGTAGTGGCGAGCGAACGCGGACCAGGCCAGTGGCTTGAATTAAGAAAAGTAGAAACGACTGGAAAGTCGTACCAAAGTGGGTGATAGTCCCGTATACGTAAATCTGATTTAAGTCCTAGAGTAGGGCGGGACACGTGAAATCCTGTCTGAACATGGGTCGACCACGATCCAAGCCTAAGTACTCGTGCATGACCGATAGCGCACCAGTACCGTGAGGGAAAGGTGAAAAGTACCCCGACAAGGGGAGTGAAATAGTACCTGAAACCGAATGCCTACAAACAGTCGGAGCCCAAGATTCGTTCTGGGTGACGGCGTACCTTTTGTATAATGGGTCAGCGACTTAGTCTAACGAGCAAGCTTAAGCCGGTAGGTGTAGGCGTAGCGAAAGCGAGTCTGAATAGGGCGTTCAGTTCGTTGGATTAGACCCGAAACCGAGTGATCTAGCCATGAGCAGGCTGAAGGTAAGGTAACACTTACTGAAGGGCCGAACCCGTATCTGTTGCAATAGATTGGGATGACTTGTGGCTAGGGGTGAAAGGCCAATCAAACTCGGAAATAGCTGGTTCTCCGCGAAATCTATTTAGGTAGAGCGTTAGTCGAATTCTCCAGGGGGTAGAGCACTGGATGGGCTAGGGGTCCTCACCGGATTACCAAACCTAACCAAACTCCGAATACCTGGAAGAACTAACTAGCAGACACACGGCGGGTGCTAACGTCCGTCGTGGAGAGGGAAACAACCCTGACCACCATCTAAGGTCCCCAAGTTATGGCTAAGTGGGAAAGGATGTGAGGATCCCAAAACAACCAGGATGTTGGCTTAGAAGCAGCCACCATTTAAAGAAAGCGTAACAGCTCACTGGTCTAAATAAGGGTCCCTGCGCCGAAAATGTAACGGGGCTAAAGCCATACACCGAAGATGTGGATTTACTCCTTATGGAGTAAGTGGTAGCGGAGCGTTCCGTAAGCCTGTGAAGGGAGACTCGTGAGAGCTCCTGGAGGTATCGGAAGTGAGAATGCTGACATGAGTAACGATAAAGGGAGTGAGAGACTCCCTCGCCGAAAGTCCAAGGGTTCCTGCTTAAAGTTAATCTGAGCAGGGTGAGTCGGCCCCTAAGGCGAGGCCGAAAGGCGTAGTCGATGGGAACCACGTTAATATTCGTGGACCTGTGGGTAGTGACGGATTGCGTATATTGTAAGATCTTATTGGATTGATCTTGCAGTGAAGCAGTTCCAGGAAATAGCTCCCACATATAGACCGTACCCCAAACCGACACAGGTGGACTGGTAGAGAATACTAAGGCGCTTGAGAGAACTACGTTGAAGGAACTCGGCAAATTGCACGCGTAACTTCGGAAGAAGCGTGACCCTTTAGCGGGCAACCGTTAGAGGGTGGCACAGACCAGGGGGTAGCGACTGTTTACCAAAAACACAGGGCTCTGCGAAGTCGCAAGACGACGTATAGGGTCTGACGCCTGCCCGGTGCTGGAAGGTTAAGAGGAGATGTGCAAGCATTGAATTGAAGCCCCAGTAAACGGCGGCCGTAACTATAACGGTCCTAAGGTAGCGAAATTCCTTGTCGGGTAAGTTCCGACCTGCACGAATGGCGTAACGACTTCCCCGCTGTCTCCAACGTAGACTCAGTGAAATTGAATTCCCCGTGAAGATGCGGGGTTCCTGCGGTTAGACGGAAAGACCCCGTGCACCTTTACTATAGCTTTACACTGGCATTTGTGTCTGTATGTGTAGGATAGGTGGTAGACTTTGAAGCAGGGGCGCTAGCCTTTGTGGAGTCATCCTTGAAATACCACCCTTACCGATATGGATGTCTAACCGCAGTTCGTTATCCGGATTCGGGACCGTGTATGGTGGGTAGTTTGACTGGGGCGGTCGCCTCCTAAAGAGTAACGGAGGCGCGCGATGGTAGGCTCAGAACGGTCGGAAATCGTTTGTTGAGTGCAATGGCATAAGCCTGCCTGACTGTGAGACTGACAAGTCGAGCAGAGTCGAAAGACGGTCATAGTGATCCGGTGGTCCCGTGTGGAAGGGCCATCGCTCAACGGATAAAAGGTACGCCGGGGATAACAGGCTGATGACCCCCAAGAGTCCATATCGACGGGGTTGTTTGGCACCTCGATGTCGACTCATCGCATCCTGGGGCTGGAGCAGGTCCCAAGGGTATGGCTGTTCGCCATTTAAAGCGGTACGTGAGTTGGGTTCAGAACGTCGTGAGACAGTTCGGTCCCTATCTGCCGTGGGTGTAGGAATATTGACAGGATCTGTCCCTAGTACGAGAGGACCGGGATGGACGTATCTCTGGTGGACCTGTTGTGGCGCCAGCCGCATAGCAGGGTAGCTATATACGGAAGGGATAACCGCTGAAGGCATCTAAGCGGGAAACCCACCTGAAAACGAGTATTCCCTGAGAACCGTGGTAGACCACCACGTTGATAGGTCAGGTGTGGAAGTGTGGTAACACATGAAGCTTACTGATACTAATCGTTCGATCGACTTGATCGTTCTCATTTCCCATATTCATTCAAAAATATAAAATTCCAGCTTCTCATCATTCATGCTTTTTGCTGACTTGGTGGTTATGGCGGAGTGAACGCACCCGATCCCATCCCGAACTCGGCCGTGAAACGCTCCAGCGCTGATGGTACTTTGTCTTAAGGCACGGGAGAGTAAGTCGCCGCCAGGTCTGCTAAAGGCATGATAGATAACAATTCAAAAATAAAAATATAACGATAAATATCAATGCTCAATACTCAGAGTAGACAATAAAAAAATCTTGTCTTAAAATATATGACGCGGGGTGGAGCAG
The DNA here is from genome assembly GCF_042195435.1 of Bartonella sp. CL162QHHD. Taxonomy (NCBI): domain Bacteria; kingdom Pseudomonadati; phylum Pseudomonadota; class Alphaproteobacteria; order Hyphomicrobiales; family Bartonellaceae; genus Bartonella; species Bartonella sp. CL162QHHD. Next base: position 1,616 of record NZ_JBHIOG010000079.1, on the reverse strand, counting down.
CCCGGTAGCTCGTCAGGCTCATAACCTGAAGGCCGCAGGTTCAAATCCTGCCCCCGCAACCAATGTTCCAAAACTAATACTCCCATAAAAATCAAATGACCTCTAAACATGACAATACGCACATAGTATCGCGTGAAAATATAATAATGCACGTAATGCAAAATGTTATAGAATAAGTCTTTATTCAAACTTTCCCCTCTACTAGGAAAAGTCAGTAATTTACCTACATAAGTTCCCCTTCCTGCTACACTTTTCTCATAGAAGCTTTATCAAAACAGTAAAAAACCTAGTGGCCCTTAAACGCACCAAGACCTAGGAGCGGCTTTGGAGCTGGATCGGATGTCTTCTCATCCCGTAAAAGAATGCAATAGGACTAAGGGGTATGCCGCTAATGAAGCAGTGGTAGGCAGAGGCAGGTAGAGAATGCTTTCTTCTCTCTAAAACAATAAATCTAAAAGCTCTTCTTAGTACTGGAAAACAAAAATATCATCAATCTCTGAAAATAAAAGCAGAAAAAAACAGGTGTAGCGTCTAAGCGCATGGGAATGCAATGCTCATCACTCGAAACTCTTCTCGCGTACAAAAAACCAAATAAGAAGGGGCATGCTACTAATCATCATGCACCTCTGGAAGCAAAATGGGTAGGGGAAGAACGTATAGGTACGTAATGCCACGCACTTAAAGGGCGCTCAAGGCTAAATCTAAACTCAGATTCTCTTGGATTTTAATATCATCCCTCCCTTTGTTCTATGTGTACCTGTATATCTTCATCCTCAAAACAATCTGCAACTTTTTGTAACAAAAAAACTGTACACAATTCCTTGAACATCTACACTATCTCTATCACTAAATACTAAGGCGGATTTTTACCTAGCAAGCTTTTTGGGGTAGCAAGCCTATGCCTATGATCATTGTGATGATGCAAACCTTTTGCAAATAGTGTTTTAAGAGGGTAAAGTATTATGTTGATAGCAGAAAGCCTGTAAAGAGAAAATGGCTATGGTATGTAAGAATAGTGCTGTTTTTTATACGGAGCTGTCTTATTATAAAATTAAGTAGGGTAGGGGAAGAACGTATAGGTATGTAATTTACGCGCATAAAGGCTTTGTAGGAATTAAATCTAAGCTCAGATTTTCTCTCTTTACGGAGTTAAGACTTGTGTTTTTATCATAATGACTAGCTTCTCCATCATAATATTTCTGCACGAGAGCTTTCCAAAAATAGTACACCAGCTAGTTTGTTCTTAAAAAAATAATCAAGGCAATACTTTTGCACCATCCTCATTCGCCATCCTTAAGGGCGCCTTTTGCATTTACAGAAATTGCCCACTGACTTTAGAAGCGGAGCCTAGAAACGCGGGGAAGAGGAGAACTATAGGGTGGTGTAATTACTCATTCTGTCATGCTATAGAAATATTTGGTTTTGTAGGGGTAGAAGCACCCCCCCTTTAATGCTTTTTAGGCATTAAAAATGGCACGAGAAAATGCTGGTAGTCGTGATATGGTTTTTTATTATGGCTGATCCATGAGCTCTAAAATATAAATTGAGAGAGAATGGGCGGCATTAAAAGTTAAACGCGCATGGCGAGGCTTGAGATTGATTAGTTCAAAATCCTT
>NZ_JBHIOG010000078.1:0-5677 GCF_042195435.1 Bartonella sp. CL162QHHD | reverse complement strand
TTTCATGCTTTAAAACGTCTACCTTTAAAACAAAGACATAAAAAGCTGCACGTATAGTGCAGCTTTTTTGCAAAATCTTCTGATTGTCTTTTTGTATTATTGTCTCTCTCATATCAGACAACTTCACCAGCCCATCATCCTTAATACTCCCCTTTCAAAAAACATAAGGAGCTGGTCATTGCTGCCAATAGGCATTGTGCTTGTTTTAGAAAAGAGCTCTGAAAACTTCCTTTCTCAACTGATCATCAAGAAAAACTATACAAAGCATGGGATATCCCATAAACACGTAGAAGAAAATTGTACCTTATAACCTCTTGGGGAGGAGCATTGTGACAAAGAAAAAATCCATGATTTTTACCCAAATGGGACTTTTCCTTGTTTTGGGCTTTAGCAGCTTTGCCGATGAAACAGCACAAGTTACATTTGCTCTCCACTTAGCAGAAAGCACAGCATCTATTTCAATGCTGCTGTTTGCAGGGCTTGTCGGGGCAATTTGTGCCGGACCAATTGCACCACGCCTCTTGCATCGCTTCCAACCAGCGCGAACAGTACCCATTGTTTTATTGTTTGAAGCACTCTTCATAGCCGTTGCCGCAATCGCCAACCAATTTTGGGTTTATATTGCACTTTCTTTCGCACTAGGTTGTGCTGGTTCACTCTTTTGGTCTGCTATCCTCGTTTCCGTCCCAGAATTTGCAACCAATGATCAGCAACTAGATCGACTAAACCGCGTTATCCAAACAGTTCGTAATCTTGGCTACATTGCCGGACCACTGCTAGGGGGTGTATTGTATGGAATATCAAATGGGCAAAAAGGGCTCTTTGCACTATCCATCATGGTTCTTTGTGCTACCTTTATCACTCTCTTCTGTTTTAAAAGTTTAAAAATACATACGCAAACAACAAACACAACACAGCAAGCCAAAAAAGGGCTAGATTTAACGGGTCTCTTGCGTAAAAAAAATGTTGTCTATGCTCTTTCTCCCCTCATCATTACCATCATCCTTACCTCTGCTCTCAACGTCTTATCGATTGTCCGCATTCGTACCGATCTCAACTTAAGCGCTGAAACCTATGGGGTAATCACAAGCATGTTAAGTCTTGGCCTCGTGGTTGGTCCACTCTGTTTCTCCAGTCTTTTTCATCGCTTTGGCAATGCCGCTGGTGCATCACTTGCCGCTACAATCATTGGTTTTGCAATTCTCTGCTTTTCCTTAACACATATTGTATGGTTGATGATGCTGTCATTTTTCATCTTTGGGGGTGCAAACGGTGTGCAAAATGCTCTAATGGCAAGTTTTATGATGAAAGCCATTCAGAAAGAACATCGAAACAACCAAATGCCCGCCTATATCTTTATCATACAAACAGCGGTGTGCATTGGCTTTCTAGGAGCCGGTTTTGTCCATGTTCATCATACCCAAAGCACACTGTTTATCATTGGCATCGCCACAATGATCGCAGGCATATTAGGTTTTATCTTGAACAGTGCCGTACAAAAAAAAGGAATATGATAATGGTTAACGGACTTTGCTATCTTTGCTCTCAAGCAAACCATACACCCCAAAAGGACATGACAATCACCCCTCGATAAAATCGTTGTATCTCCCATACAACCCCACACCAACCAATAAGACTTTGATGAACCACTCTTGAGTGTGGAAGAGCTAACAACCATTCCCAAAATTTAGTTTATAGCAAAATAGAAACCGGTTTAACATCATGCAACAAGATCCTATAGGCTTAAACTTTTACAATGGAACAGGCGGCTATGTGTGGCAACTGGCAGACTATATGCGACATGATTGTCATGAGATCTCCCACACACTTGAATTGCAAAAACCAACACCACCCATAGCCATCAATTCTTTCGCTGTCTACCCAAGTGAACTCAATCCTTTATCACGCGTTCAATGGGCAAAAGATGTACAAATAATAAAAAACAAACCAGCACTCATTGGCAAACGGCAAATACAACCCATCACCATTGTTTCTACAAAAGGAGCGGCATTTGGCGGATTCGACTTTCCCACATTTGAAGCACTTCGTGAAAGCTGCCATGTCCAATCACTGAGGGAAATACAATTCAATGGTACTCTTCTTGCCTCTGGAAGTCTTTTGATCTCACTTTTACAACACGGGTCTCATTCAAACAAATCAACAAGCCTTTTCACCAGATCATGCAACCGCTCTTTTACGAGAGCCAACAGTATTATCATAGATTCTTCTCTTGACACTCTTGCCATTAATCAACTCAATGGGCGTACAATCCAACTGAATGAAAAAACCAACCCTCTCTTGCAAAAAGCCACAACCAAAATGCACATTCAACACCCCATAGAACAAACAACCACGTTTTTTGTAAAAGCAGAAATAATGATAAGGATCAAAAGATGTCCCTGATAAGCCCCGATATGGGAACAGAAAATAGTGCACAGCTCATTTATGCGCTCATTCAAATGGCAAGACCGCGCACAGTCATTGAAATCGGTGCTGGTGATAGTACGTGCTTTATCGCAAAAGCACTGCAAAAAGCAAAACAAGCATGGCAACAAGATAAAAAACTTTTAGAATCCTCCACCTGGGAAGAGCGCACAGCTTTGCTTGACCCTTCAGGAATCCTTGAGAATTACGAACCACGGCTTATCACCATTGATGATTTTTCAGCAGAAGGCCAATCAGCCGAAGAAGCATGGCAAAAACTGCTTCAAGACGGTATTGAAAAAGACATGGTAACATTTATCCATGAGAATTTCTTCTCTCTCGATGATGAAACGCTCAAATCTTGGGGACCAATAGATTTTGTTTGGCTTGATGCTGGAACGCCCGCAGATGATGTGCGATTTGTTACCACAGTTTGGGAACACATCACCGCTGGTGGTTATCTTTGTCTACATGAACCAACAATGACCACAACAATTGCTCACAATGGCGAACAACGGGTTCGACGCGTCAGAACTCCCATCTGGGAAGAAATTCTCTACCGGCTTGACGGCTCCTATGAAGCTTTAACACTCCCCGAAAACCACAAATATCGCCAGGGTGGTCTGGGGATTATTCGCAAACGCACCCCAGCCGAACAAATTGTACGCGCACAATCGCTCCAAGCAGAACTCATAGAAATCAATGAAATTCCCATTCGCAATGATATTTTGCCCATGGGGAAAGAAACCCTTCACAAACGCAATACCCGCAATTCACTGATCTCTGCCATGACCTCACCGACACTGCGCGCTGTTTATGCCGCCATTATCCTTGGTGCAAAAAATCTTACTGATATCCTCAAACATGTCGATTCAGATGCCAAAAACATTCACAAATCCATCAGTCGCCTTTTGAATCTTGGACTTATTCACAACACAACAGAAGGATTTCAAGCCGAAGAGACAGTGTGGAAAATGCTAGAAAATAAACATGAGCGAAATAGGGAAAATTTAAGCGACAGCCATTTAGAAACAGAAGAGATGCTATCAAAAATTGGTGAAGCCTTTCAAAAGGAAAAAATCTATAGCGAAACGGAAGTTTCCAAGATATGCAACCTCTTTACGATAGACTTTGCCCGATTACGACGCACTCTTGTTGAGAGAGGTTTTTTACAACGCCATGGAGGCAAATATCAACGCATGCGCTAAAAGAGATTTGAAAAATGATTAGCGAACTCTATCGTTTTTCTTCTCTATTTCAAGAGAATGAATAACCTTCCACTAAAAAAATATAATTTCATTAAAAGGTTACAAAATCATTCATCCCATTCATATGTTGACAATCTATGGGGGGATAGTACATCCTCTTCATAAAGGATAAAATGGAAAAGCAAGAATGCGGGGTGCCAATTGGTTATCAAAAAGGATTGGGTGGTTATCAAAAAGAATTGGGAATAGTCAAAATCATCAGGAGAAGATATAGGATCAAGGTCTCAATGATCTTACGGTTGTTGCGCGAACATCAGGGCACAGTATTGTTGCTCAATCCAAATCATGCTCGATATTTCTAAAAACATCGTAGAAAAAACAATATTCTTGCATTGGACTGGCTGGTGAATCAAGAAGGATCCTATTTCAACGAAATGTGCACAGCAGAAACAGGGCTGACAAAACTTCCTCAAGAGATACAACAAAATGTATTTGATCATTTAACGACACTTCTATGGAAATTCCATGGGCAAAAATAAAATAACTTTTTTCATCTATAGCACAGTTTTTCTTTCTGAATTTTCCTTTTTCTTTGTACTCCCTTTGCTTGGAAACTCTTCTCTCATAACTGCTGCCAATGTCGCTTTTTATCTCGCTGGATCAGTAATCCTTGAAAGCATTCTCATGGTAACCACAACGGGTTTATTAGAAAGATTTTCGCGTAAACTCTTAATGGCTAGCGCCTTTATTTTAAGGAGTAGCGCTTTTGTGTGCATTATCCTATCGCTCACACCTTCTGCATGGTTGATCTTTTTTACCTTAATGGCTTTTTCGAAAGCAGTTTCAAAGCCATTTTTGAGAGAAATTTTATCAGAACATCTCAATGAAAATGCTCTTAAACGCGCATTAACTCTCTATTCTTTTTTTCAAAATGCTGCTGTCGTTATCGCCCCTCTTGTTGCAACGAGTGCCATAAAATACAACGCATCAACCTTCTTAATGGCTTTTTTTGCACTCATTGGTTTGTATCTTTGTGTTCTATCCATTCAAATTGTTTATCATTACCCACATAAAACATTATCTCTTGAAAAGAATAAAAAAACAAAAAAAGCTCTTCTTTCTTCTTTAAAAACAATAATACATAATCGTTCTATTGCTTATTTACTGGTCACGGCTTTGCTTTGTGCATTCCTCATGGGAATTTTCATCACCACCACAACACTTCTCAATAAATTTGACAGCAATCTCGCCCCTTATAGTGGAATTTTCTTTTCAATTGTTGGCATCAGTATTTGTATCTGGCAGGGGGTAATCAATAAACATCTCACCCTTTCCGATAAAGCAACTTTTTATCTGCTCTGCTTTATGGGAAGTTTCGCTGCATTTTTCCTCATAGGTGGGGTCTTTACCGCTGTGACTGCGTTAATTGCCTACAGTGTCTATGAATCTGTCATGATTCCAGAGATATACTATCAAGCAGGGAAAACAACCTCACCCCTCTCTGCCAGTGTTCTTTTTAGTTATATTCTTGTTATTTCAAATATTGGCCAAGCTGCCGGCTCATGGACAAGTGGATGGATCATCAGCCATTTCAACAATCATATCGCTTTCACCTTTTGCATGATTGTTGGTGCCTCCGCCTTTGCTTCTTGCCTTTGCCTCATGCAAACGAAAAAATAAGCAGCTTCCATGTCACATATCATTTTTGAAAACCCGTAGCACAACAAGAGCACTCAAAATAATTCGCCATAAATCACTCAATTATGGGTTTGTAATACAATCTGCGGCAAAGAAGCTCGAAACGGTCTTTAAAGATTGCTCTGTAAGGCTCCGTTGCCAATTGCCTCATAGCATAAAGTATTATGGGGGCAGACAAGCGTAAGGTAGCTACATTCTGCACGAATAATATTCTATTGATATCCATGTGCAACACAGCCAAAGCATTTTTTTATAATTCGCTCATTAAGGATTTTGAACTAATCAATCTCAAGCCTCGCCATGCGCGTTTAACTTTTAATGCCGCCCATTCTCTCTCAATTTATATT
>NZ_JBHIOG010000077.1:0-7949 GCF_042195435.1 Bartonella sp. CL162QHHD | reverse complement strand
CAAGCACTCACACAATATCCAGATCTTGCCATGAAAATCATAGGCAACACGTTAAGCCCTCAAGAAGGCTATAGAACATTGACAGCGGAAGAAAAGGCAGAGCAGGGATTGCCTGAGGATATGACTTTCCAAGTCTCAACAAGCACGGGGAAAATTATACCTGTCCAAGGAGGACAGCGTTCCACTGCTTCTGGATTAGGGGGGAATACCGATGGCATGCTGTCAAAGCCTGAATCAGGTTATATGTATGTTAAGGATGAAAATGCACTTGGTGGCATACGTGCGATGCCAATTGCAGGCAGTGGTGCAGAACATAAATTAATTCAAGAACAGAAGGAGGAGGAGCGTAAAAACCAACAAACACAAATGCAAATTCTGGATACAGCAGACAGGTCAAATCGTATACTCTCAGCATCTAAAGAATTGCTAAAAACTATTGAGGAACACCCGCATGTTGTTGGTTTCACGGGTCCTATAATGTCGTTCCTTCCTAATTCTAAGGCAAAAGATTTTGGGCATATGCTCGATTCATTGAAGGCAAGTATCGGGCTTGATGCCTTGAGAAAAGCAAAAGCATTTTCACCAAATGGCGCATCTGGCTTTGGGAATTTGTCTAATATGGAATTGCAAGCATTGCAAAACTCTGTAGCGGCGTTGTATCAAGATCTTTCTGCAGAGCAAATGAAGAAATCTTTAAAAACAGTTATTGACACTTTCAATAAATCCAATGCAGCAACGCGCGCAATTCTTTTTGGTGGTGCAGAAGCAACAAACGAGCTCGTTCGAGCCGCCTATGGGCAAGATGCTTATAAGGGAAATCATGCACAGTCAAATGATCCACTAGAAAAACAGATAGAAGCATTGCCGGAAGGCATGTTGTTCGTTGATAGAGATGGACGCATTAAGGAGAAACAAACCAATGGCTGAAGTAATCCCCCCTCTTATTAATCGTAAAAACACAAGAGTCATTGGGCATATAAGTGACTATACACCAGAACAGCTTCAAGAGCTTTTCGCGAAGAATAAGGAAAGGCTAAGTGGTTCTGTTACAGGAAATAGTGGTGCAACAGAAGAAGATGGTCCACATCCAAGTGCAGCGGGTGCTTTTGGATGGGGTGCTCTTCATGGGTTAACTATGGGGTATGATGATGAAATAGCTGGAGTATTCGCTTCGGGACCTCTGGGACCTATTAATTATTGGATGGGAGATGAAGAAGCAGTTAAAAAATATAATGAAGTGACAAAGCGATGGCGTGACTATCAAAGAGCGGCGAACCGAGATCAGTTTTATGCATCTATTGCGGGGAATTTAGCGGGTGCTGCAATTCCTTTTCTAATACCAGGTCTTGGCGCTCCTGCGGCTGCTCGTGCGGCAATTGGGGCTGATGTTGTGCTGGGAGGTAGAGCTGGTGTTGCAGGAGCACAAATAACCAGTAAAGCTTTAGCAGCAGGAGAAAGGGCGGTGCAATCTGCTTTAGCAGAGGGTGCGGAACGGGCAGCGGCAAAAGCCGCAGGTGAAGCAGCAATGAAAGCAGTAGCAAGTAAAGAGGCGGCAAAATTTAGCTTGGGGCGTGCAGCAAAAACTGGAGCCATTTATGGTGGAATAGCAGGCAGTGGTGAAGGGGAAGGGCTTGCAGATACTCTAGTGTCTGCTGGGTTTGGTGCAGGGTTAGGCGTTGCAACACCATTTGTGGCACATTCTGCTTTAAAGGTTACACCTTTTGTTACAAAACCATTCAAAGTAACGGCTTCTGGTGTTAAGAAAACATCTGCTGTTGTCAAAAAAACAGCTGAGAAATTGTTTGGTAAAACTGAACCAATAACACAAGGTGTAGAAAAAGAAGCATTTCAGATAAGCGATAGAGCGCTTAGGGATGTAAGCCAAACTTTAGGGGATGAAGGTGTTGATAAACTTGAAAGGGCATTAAAACAGCGAGGTCCTGATTCAATGATTATTGATCTTCATGATGAGCTTGCTACAAGAGCTTTTAAGGCAGCAAAAAAAGATTCTGATACATATTCGCTCATAAGTAATCGTTTGGGAGCTAGACAAGATGCGAGTGCACTGCGGGTAAAGGATGCGTTGACAGATGTGATGGGTCCAAAAGTAGATACGCTTAATTTAAAGCAAGAGATTATCAAACAAGCACAGAAAAAGGCTGAACCATTTTATGAGAGGGCGAAAGCTTCTCCCATTTCTAATGCTGTTCGTGAAGATTTATTGCGGTTGCAAGAAACTCCTGCCTTCCAAAAAGCCTATAAAAAAGCAATTGCGCAAATGCCAAATGAAGCGGATGCAACAGTTATAGGGAGCAATGGATATCCAAAGCTGAATATGCGAATTTTACATAAGATGAAAGAGGTTTTGGATGATCAAATTAATTCTGCGCGCATCAAAGGAAAACAAGGATATGCGCGAGATTTGACTCTGTTCAAACAACGCATTCTGGACGTTTTGGATACGTCCTCTCCAGATTATGCTAAAGCACGGAAAATTTATTATGACGAGCGTACTATTGGTGATGCCCTCGAGCAGGGAGAGCAAGCACTGAAGAAGAGCGTTAATCTCGACACAATCAACAGTCAACTTTCGGATTTTGGGTTGATGGAAAAAGAGGCTTTTCAAAAAGGGATGCGGTCACAAATAGAAACTGCGGCAGGCAATGCACAGAATTTTGAACACAGTCTTTTGAGTTTGTTTGACACAAAAAATGGTCAAGAAAAATTGCAGCGGAGTTATGGTGAGGATAAAGCAAAACAGCTTATGAAAGTGTTGCGACCAGAAGTGGAAAGAACAAAGCTTTTTGCACGCTTGCCAAACCATATAGGTGAAGTGGAAGAGAGGGGGGAACAACAGACTATGGGTATAGGAAAGATTGCTTTCATCAAGGCAGTTGTAAAAAATTTCGCAAGAGAATTTGGACGCAAATTCTCAAGCGTCCATAAAGATACTGAGAGAGATATTGCAGCGCTTATAACAGCGCGGGAAAAAGGAGATTTTGGGTTAGCAAGAGAAAAAGCCGTTGAACTAATTAAGACGTTTCATGAAGCAGAAAAGAAACGCTTAATAACACGAGAAAATTATACGAAATTCATTAATTTTGTTGGCATTATTTTGAATAGCAGCGTTGATAGAACGGTTATAAACTAATGATCAATTTTCATCCCAAAGTGAAGCGTGCCATTTCACAGGCAGCACAAAAATATGGTTTACCAGAAAGCTTTCTTGAACGTGTTGCTATGATAGAAAGTAATGGTAATCCAAATGCAAGAAATAAGAACAGCAGTGCAGGGGGGCTGTATCAAATTCTCGATTCAACAGCAAAACACTATCAACTGAATAATAAGTTTGATCCCTTTCAAGCAACCGATGCTATGGCACGGTTAACGAAGGATAATACGCGTTATTTAGTCACAGCATTAGGCAGAGAGCCATCAGAGGCAGAGCTTTACCTCGCACACCAACAAGGACCAGCAGGGGCAGTAAAGCTTATCAAAAATCCACATATTCCAGCGAGCCAGCTTTTAGGTCGACAGGCAGTCACACTCAACGGTGGCAACATGGAAGCTACAGCAGGGGATTTTATGAATCATATTTATGGGCTTTATAATAAAACGGGAGATGCTTTGAAGAGAACGATACAGCAAAACCAAAGCAATGGACAAGCAGCACCAAACGAGGTGGGTCCTTTGCGTGGGTTTGAGAGGATTCAAAAGACACTTCAAGGTAATCAAGTGGGTCAAGGTAATCAAGGGGGCAACCAATTGATGGCATATGACACGCCATTTCCAAACAGAATGATGGCACCTGAAAGCAGAGACAATTTAACAGGACAGATTATGGAAACCACACCATTGCAAGCACAAGGTATTGATGCAGGTGCTCTTAAAAAGGGCTTTTCCGGTTTGCTTCATTTAATGAGAGAGAATGGAGAACGACAAAAACAGCAGGCACAGATGGTACAGCAACAAATGTTACAGCAACCAGTCATGGCGGGTTTCTCACAATCGACTGGGGGACCAACAGATTTAACACCTCTTATTGATCCCTCTAGGCGGCAATCTGTTGGTTCCTATGGGCGGCAAAAAGAAGAGCAATTGCGCGAAGAGCTATTAAGAAGAACGGGGGCTTATCATGTCTGATATTTATGACTGGTCACTCACAGCTGATCAAAATGCCAATTCCGATAGTATCATTAATTGGGCAGAAGGGCAGCCGCCTAGTTCTGTTAATGATAGTGCGCGGGTCATGATGCAGCGTATACGTGAATATCTTGCCGATAATGGTGGTTCTCTTGACTCAAAGTTTATTGTGAATGGAAAGGAACAAACAACATCAATTACGTTGACGACGGTTTCTCCAATAGCAAAATATAAAAACGATATCATTATCCGCTTTAAGGCGTGTGGTATAAATATTGGTACGACAACAATAAACATGAATAATATAGGAGCAAAGCCACTCTATAAAGCCACCAGCACGGGAATAGTATCATTGACAGGTGGTGAGTTACAAACAAATGGTATTTATGAAATAGTCTATAATGATGGCGTATCAACAAAAGGTCTTGATGGCTGGTATCTTTTAAACCCTACCCCCATTCCACCACCGAAGGTCGAAACCTTTCCTTGTGGTTTTATTGCGACCTTTGCTATGCAAGAAGTCCCAAACGGCTGGCTTTTATGTGATGGCGCTACTTATGAACGCAAGGATTATCCGCAATTATTCAAGGCGATAGGGGATAAATGGGGAAAAAACAGCGATACAACCTTTAAAGTTCCAGACTTTAGAGGAGTGTTTTTGCGCGGCTTTGATAATGGTCGCGGTTTAGACAGAAGTAGACAATTTGCCGATATACAGCAAGATTGCCTTAAATCGCATACACATGCTTGTACCATTGAAGAGGCAGGTCAACATACGCATAAGCATGATTATTCTATGGTTACAAGAGTTGGTCAAATAGGTGGCAGAAATCCTGCTTTTGGTAATTCATATTATACAAAAGATACACAACCTGCTGGAGTGCACACGCATAAGGTAACGATTTCTTCAACGGGCGAGGCAGAAACACGCCCTGTTAATGTACCGGTTGTTTATGCCATAAAATCATAAGGTTTTCAGATGATCAATAATCCGTCTGCTATTGATGATATTGCGGACGCGGAGCAAATCCGCGTCCTTTTTTATGCAAGCAATCGAATGGTTCATGCACCCTTAAATAAGGTACTTGATCTTGTCAAAAGCGACATACAGCATGATCTTTTAAGCGCTTTGGCAGAATATAAAGAAGCGACAGATCAACGCATAGAGACCATGCAAAAACTTGTTGATGAATTACAGTCTCTCATCTCCCACAACCTCAAAAAATAGACTTACTAAGGAATGAAACGCGATGCCATTACCCTATCACACACATATATTTAAGCTTGAACCAGCAACAAAAGAAGAAGTTAAAGAAGGTGTTTTAGATAGTAAGGCTCTTGCACCTGTTTCAGTGGGGAGTGCAGCAGCTTATGAGGTAGAATATTTTGCAACCGCTGCTCAAGGAAAAAAGGCTGATGATGCTATTGCAAAGAGAGATATTGGAGCCCTTGCTTACAAAGATAAGGTCACAATTTGTGATATTGAAGCAAGTGGTGAAGCTTGTGAGAATACGATTTTATCAGGCGCTGGCTGGGTAAAAATATCGCCTTTAGGGATTGGCGATATGAAGGCTGCTACATATGACCCCGACAATGTGGGGGCAAATGCATTTTCTATGGAAAATATGCACGAGGGTCCTACCAAAAAGATCTTAACCACAGAGGAAAGATCAAAGCTACGATGGTTGAGTTCTACGCAGCCAACGATGGAAAAATGGCGGAGGGGAGATGAAGGTGTTTATTATCCCATATCTCCGGTAGATCTCAAAAATACCATTCGTTATTTTGTAGGCTCAAAGTCTGTTGGTATGTCAAAATCAGTTTATGATCCAGATAAAATAGAAAAAGATGCCTTTGATATGGAGAATATGAAAGAGGGGAATACGCATCTTATTTTAACCCCTCAAGAACGTGCACAGGTTGCAAAAATTGATAAAATTAAAGATGTGGCACAACACGCACAGGAAAGCGCACAACAAGGGCTTTATGCAGCAAGTGAGGCAAGGAGTATAGGGAGTGCTGCATTCAATACAGCGAAAGATGCGCAAGATCACGCTGTAGATGCGAAAAATACCGCTGAGTCCGCACAAAAAACAGGAGACAGGGCACAAGCTGTGGCAAGTGTCGCACAAGAAACAGCGGATAGTGTACAGAAAAAAGTTGATCTCATTCAACCTCTTGCAAAAAAAGACTGGATTGATGGCATAAAGACAGTGGATGCACTTATCTCACCAGCCAAACTGATGGCTTCAATCAAAGCAAATAGTAGCAATAGCAGCGGCGCTGGTAGCGGCAACAATGGTGGCGGGGTTAGAAAACCTGTTGAAATTCTGATGACAGAAAGCGGAGATATTCCATTGCCTGATGGTATTACTGCTGACACCGATATCGAAGTATGGGCTTGGGGCGGTGGAGGTGGTGGCGTTAAGGATGGTGGCGGCGGCGGCGGTCAATGTGTGCATGTTAAAATGAAAGGTTCTGATTTAGATAAATTAAAAACAGCTTACATTGGTCGTGGTGGTAAAGGCAATGACAGTAACATTTTGTGCAATGGTGGTAGAACAATGATCAAAGGGCTTGTTACAGCAGAAGGAGGATATTCCGTTTCCATGACTCTCGTTAACTTTGGAGGGAAAGGTGGCGATGGAGGAGGAAACAGAGAGGGCATCAGTGGTGAGAGTTTTATTTTTTCTGGTGGGAATGGTGGAGGAAGTGGAGTCGATGGCAAGAGAGCTGGTACCGGTGGAAGTTCGTTTCTTGGCGGCGGCGGCGGCGGTGGTGGTCAATGCAAGGGTTCTATCATGGGGCAAGGTGGTGAGAGTTACAAAGGTGGTAACGGTGGTAGAGGTGGTAAAGAATGCGGCGGCGGCGGCGGTGGATATTTTGATGGGAAACACGGAAGCGACAAAATTGGCGGCGACGGCGGTGATGGAGCAGTACTCATAAAGGTATATTTATAAGGTGAATTGAACAATGGCACGGAAAATAAGTAAAGACTGTTTATACTGTTTAAAAAAGTGGGAAGGTTTGCGCTTGCAGGCTTATCAAGATGCTTCTGGCGTATGGACGATTGGTTATGGTCATACGAAAAAAGCTGGTCAACCAACAGTGGTTGAGGGCATGGTGATTACGGAAAAAAAAGCCGAAACCATGCTTTTAGCAGATTTGCGGCAATATGAGAGGGCGGTAGAAAAAGCAGTTTGTGTGAATTTAAGCGACGAGCAGTTCGGCGCTCTTGTTTCCTTTTGTTATAATGTGGGTATTGCAGCTTTCCAAAACTCTACACTGCTTAAAAGTCTTAATCGGGGGGATTATGAAGCCGTTCCCTTCGAATTACAAAAGTGGACTAAAGCGGGAGGCAAACGTTTACAAGGTCTTGTACACCGGCGTGTAGCAGAGGCAGGGTTGTGGGCGAAAGGGGCTTATGTTTCTTCTAATTATCAAACAGTAGAATCCAAAGAGCCAACAGGGTTTCTCAAAGCAGAAGCATTGGCACCGATTATTGGTTCTTTCTCAGGTCTTGGTGGGTTTTTAGTGGGCAATGGACCCATTCAATGGGCTTTAGCCGCCATTATGGTTTTAGCCGCATGTACTGGCATTTTCTTTGTTGCTAAACGCTTTCAGGAGCACCGCCTATGATCTTATGGATGAAAAGAAACTTGATGGTAACAGGTGCGGCTTTAGCCGCTTTTTTTATTGCCTTAGCAAGAGCTTTTACTCTTGGTAAAAAAGCAGAGCAACAAAAGCAAACAGAAAAAGCTTTAAAAGCAGCCACAACACGGCTGGAGGTGGAAAGTGAAGTTAAT
>NZ_JBHIOG010000076.1:0-1149 GCF_042195435.1 Bartonella sp. CL162QHHD | reverse complement strand
CTAAAACAGCCAAATGATAGGAACCGGGTGCCTATTAATAAAACAATCCCTGCCGAAATCAAGCGAGCAAACAGATGAAAACAAAACAAGCAAAACCAGTGAAAGCCGAACAACTTAGAAGTTATTATGAAGAAAGCCGTGGCTTAGAACGTGATCTTATCAACTGATTTATGAAGTTAATAATGTAATGGTCAGTCTTCTAAATATGTGAAAATTAAAAGGAATAAAATATGCAAAAGCTGATTATTATCATAGCAATTAGTGCGTTTCTTGGAACAACAAACTTAGTAAGAAGTAACACTCTTACTAAGCAAGGAGGAGGTCATAGCCGTTTTGCAGTTCCTAGTCTGGGGTCAGGAGGGCTCGATTCAAGCACCAATTATAAACCAAAAATACCACCAAGTTACATTCCACCACATAATCCCCCCAATGTTACAATCAGTCCTTCTACTTTTGGAAAGGAAATAAATCCCGCACCTTCTCAACCTAGTGGCTCTAAGCCATCTAAACCAACTTTCGTGTCTGCTTCACCAGCAGAATATCTGGAGCTTATTAATCTATTAAAAAAAGAGGAAATTATTGAGCTCTTAAAAAAACAGCTTGCGTTGAAAAAAGAACAAAATTCACAAATAGAAAAAACCTATCAAGCTATAACAAAGAGTCAGAAAACTGGATTTAAAACAATAGACTTTTCTAGTTTTTTTCTCAAAGAACCAGAATTGCTCTATAAGAGTGATAAGCTTTCAAGAGAATCATATCAAAAGGTATTAGAGGACGAAAAAAAAATTTCTGGGTCTTTTAATCAAATGGGCAAAGCTATTTCGGAACGCTTAAAATTTGCATCGATACTAGATAAAGCTGTAAGTTTAGAAACTTTTGAAATCGCAGAAAATCGTTTTCAATACCTCAAAAATCTATTAGATGAAGTTAAAACAAAAGAAAACCTGAAAGATATTGCAGATCTTCAAGCACATATAGATGGTTCATTAGCCATGATCCGAAATGAATTTATAAAGATGGAAATGGTAGCGTATTTACGTGACGCTGAGCAATCACTTATCAAAAATAAAAGACGCGAACTTGATATGAAAATTTTTGACAATGAAAAAAAAGAGATGCCTATCATACGGTGAAAACAAAAGCCACTGT